>JBDLTH010000092.1:0-13184 GCA_039799165.1 Bacteroidota bacterium | reverse complement strand
TTCATGGCTAAAATAGCTGAATGGAAACAGCAAGATTTACTGATATACTTCTTGCCACCATATTGCCCAGAACTAAACCTTATTGAAATACTCTGGAAACAAATCAAGTATTATTGGCTGCATTTTGATGCTTTTAGCAACTTCCAAAATTTTAAAGAACGACTCAGCAATACGCTTAATCAAATTGGAACAAAATGTCAAATTAAATTTTGTTGATCACTTATGAAAAAACTACTTTACATTTTATTTGCTGTTTGTTTATTTATTGCTTGCTCTAGCGATGATGATAATACAAACCCAACGACTGAACCACAAAAGGGGGAAGCGGTTACTACCGAACAAATAGTTGGAACATATAAAGCAACTTCAATTAAGTTTGACAACACAGGAGACGGCTTTTTTTAATGACAATTTAGAACTTACATTTAACTTAGACCAAACGGGCGAAGAGTGGAATCCAAGGACATTAGAGAAAACCCCTTTTACATGGTCGTATAATTCTAATGACAGGGTAATATTTTTTAGTTACAGGCTCCAAAAAAAGTAAAAGGTTGGTTCGATAAATCTAACTTAATTATATATCTGTAGATGTCCGACCAATTCAAAGTATATGTTGTATTAAAACAGCATCAATATAATCTGAATTACATCTAATTTCGAAGATACCTGTTTTGAAAATCAGATGGTGTCTCTTTGAAATGATCTTTGTAGCATTTAGAATAATACGATACAGATGTGAATCCCGATTCGTATGCTATTTCAGTTATAGTTCTCTGTTGTTTTAGTAATTCTTGCGAAAAGCGTAGTCTAATGTTCCTTATCAGTTCATTTGGTGATTGATTCGTTATAGCTTTAAGTTTTCGATAAAGCTGTGCACGAGAGAACCCAAGCTCACGACCTATATCTTCAACATTAAGATTTGAATTCGTAATATTCTCGTATATATGAGTATTAAATTTCGTTATCAACTTTTCATCCATCGGATTGACCAGTATTTCGATATTTGGCTCAACATCTGATAAAGTTAGGTGTTGATTAAAATGAGTAACTAGTTTTTGTCGATTCTCAAGAATTTTACGAACTCTAATAACCAACATGTTGGGATTGAAGGGTTTTGCGATATAAGCATCGGCTCCACTTTCGAAGCCTTTTATACGTTCTTCATCTTGTGATGATGCTGTAAGTAATATTACTGGAATGTGGCAGGTAGTGGGATCTTCTTTTAGCTTTTGGCAAAGAGCTATTCCATCTATTTTAGGCATTATGACATCCGACACAACAATATCAATAGGCTGATTAATAGCTTTATAAAACCCAACTTCACCATCTTCGGCCTCTACGATATCGTAATGCGAAGATAAAATAGTATGCAGATAATTACGCACATCTTGGTTATCGTCTACCACCAAAATTTTAATCTTGTTTTCGGACATCTCGGTATGCCGCATCGATTGGTCTGAAAAATAATCCTGACCGATAAACGAGGGTCGCAACACTGTTGTATTATTCGTATTTATACCTGCCTCAGTTTGGTTGTAGAATGGAATATATACTGAAAAAAGGACTTCATTATCTTTACTTTCAGTAGTGATGGTTCCACCATGCATATCAACAAAAGCTTTTGTTAGTGCCAAACCGATTCCCGCACCTGCTACATGAGAATCTACTTTATAGAATCGCTCAAATATATTATGAATTTGCTCTTCAGTTAACGCTTTACCTTGATTTGCCACCCTTAGATGCATATGGGGTATATTGTCTTTTTGTTCTTTGTTCAAATAGATGTGTATATACCCACCTTTAGGTGTATATTTAATGGCATTAGAGAGGAGATTTAAGTAGATACGCTCCATTTTTTCGAGATCTACATCCATCAAATAATCAGAATAATCGTTTTCGTACTTAAATTCAACACCCTTCTTGTGAGCTACTTCAGCAAAAGACATATTCCAATCTAAAAAATACTCGACCAGATTATGCTTGCCTATCTTGAGGCTGTGCTTGCCATTCTCTATCCTTCTGAATTCGATGATCTGATCAATTAAATTTAAAAGTATATTTACATTTCTACGCATTAATGAAAGTAAACGTTTTTGCTCTGGTGTAATTTCAGAATCGCTGAGCAAGGTTTCTAATGGACCTGCAATTAACGTAAGAGGAGTGCGAAATTCGTGCGAAATATTGGTGAAAAACACAAGTTTTACATGTGTAGCCTCCTCCAGTTTCTCAGATAGATGGATTAATTGGCTCTTTTGTTGTTGAAGTATTTCGTTCTGATTGTTTATCTCTGCATTACGCTTCGAAAGCTCTCTGTTCAATCTATTTTTAGCTCGATATGAAACAAAGATCCAAACTAATAGCAATACCGTTAGCACAACTACCGAACAGATAAGATACAGTATATTACGCTGCAAGGCATATTTATCTAAATAATTGTCTATTTGCTTATTCATCGAGTCCATCTTCTTTTGGAGAGATGTTATTTCACTTGTTTGTAACTTTATAATCTTGGCGTTGCTTTTATCAATAAGTGCCGTATGCAGAATTGTATTTTTCTCAAATGGTCGATTCTGCAGAATATTCATAGCAGCTTGAACAGCCTTATCGCCTCCAGTTGGATACAAAAAAGTAGCTTCGAGTTTGCCCGATAAAACCATATCTATACCCTCATCAGGTTCGGCTAAGCCATCAATTCCAATAAATTTTATTTTATCCTCAAGTCCTATTTGCTGAGCAGCATGATAAGCACCTTTCGCCATACGGTCGTTTTGAGCATATACTACATCAATCTGAATATTCTTTGATAAAGCCTGAGTCATTTTTGTTTCGCCCACATCCTTTAGCCAAGCAGCATCTTCTCTGTAAACTAAATTGATATTAGGATATTTAGAGATTACACTAAAAAAACCTTGATGGCGTTCGAGTGCCGATGTCGAACCATCTAAGCCTTCTATTTCGGCTACGTTTCCCTTTTCTTTGAGTACTGAAACAATGTAATTACCAACTTCTTGACCTATTTCGTAATTATCGGCTCCTACAAATGCAGTGTAATTGTCAGAAAGAATCTTGCGATCGACCAACACCACAGGTATACCTGCTTTAAATGCTTTTTCAATAACTGGAGTGAGGGGAGCAGCCTTATTAGGAGTTACAATGAGCAAATCAACACTATCGCTTATGAACTGTTCTATATCCTGAATTTGCTTTTCCGTATCATCTGATACTGATTTGATTATCAATTTAGCCTCGGGATGCAACAACGATTCGTGCTGCATTTCGATATTCATTTTATTTCGCCACTCATCTTGGCTACATTGCGAAACCCCAATAATAAACTGCTTTTTATCGCTCTTACAAGCAATTAAAATTGGCAAAAGGAGTGTGATTATAAATAAAGATTTCAAGCCTAATTGCATCAACATTATTTTAAGATCTATAAAAGTACTGAATCCACTCGGATTGAGAGATCCGAGTGAATATATTTAGAGTTTTTTCCATATGGTTAGTATACAATTGGGTAAGGTGGCATCGCTCCCACTTGGCTACAAACATAGGCAGACAATCGAACCGCCAATTGATGTGCTTGCCTTAAATTCTCACCCAACAATATACCATAAACAAAAGCTGCAGTAAAAGAATCGCCAGCACCTACAGTATCGGCTACGTGAACTTGAGGAGATTCTAAGAACGAACACTCTTTGTCGTTCATCACATAACTCCCGTTCTCGCCCTTGGTTAGTATTACATATTGCAAGTTATATTTATGAAGCATATAATGACAAAAGTCCTTTTCGCCCATCTTGGTTAAACCAAACATATTGGATATTACTTCTACCTCATCATTGTTTATTTTAAGAGCATTACTTCGTTGCAGAGATTTTTCGATTAGTTCTGAAGAATAGTAATGCTGACGTAAATTGATATCAAATACACGTAATGCCGATTGGGGAACTAGATCAAGAAAGCTATTGATAGTTTGTCTTGACACATGTGAGCGTTGAGCCAATGTTCCAAAACAAACAGCATCTGCACATCTAGCTAAATCTCTCATGGCTTGGGTCAACAAAATATTATCCCATGCTACGTCTTCTAGGATATCGTATTGAGGAACTCCCATCTTATCGACGGTAACAGTTACCCTACCAGTGGGAAAGCCGATTTGTTCCATTTCAAAATTTAATTTTTTAGACGATAATTGAGTTAAAATCTCCTGCCCTAAATTATCGTATCCAACAGCACTAACGACATAACCCATCATTCCAAGTTGAGATGAATGATAAGCAAAGTTGGCGGGAGCTCCTCCCATTTTTTTACCCTCGGGAAACATGTCCCACAGTATTTCGCCGAGCCCTATTACTTTTTTTTTCATCCGCATCATTGGGTTTTTAACTTTGTTGATAAAAATACCAGATATGCCACGCCAACTGCTAATATTGATACGGCACCAATTTGCGATCCGATCAAGTCGCTAAAGAATCCCATCAAAAGAGGGAATATAGTCCCCCCAAACAATCCCATTATCATAAGTCCCGAAACTTCGTTTTTTTTATCTGGGATATACAAAAGAGCCCCAGACAATATTATAGGAAAGATATTTGAATTACCTAACCCAACTAAAGCGATGCATGTATAGATGGCTATTTGAGAATCGAAAAAAAATAATCCAACAATGGCCATAAGCATCAAAGAAACGCTGAACATAAAGAATTTAGCAAGAGGGAAACGAGCCAAAAAAAATAATCCTGTAAAACACCCGATGGTACGAAATAAGAAATATATACTTGTAGCATAGCTGGCTTCATCTAGAGTAATGCCTAAACGCTCCATCAGTATTTTAGGAGCTGTTACATTGACACCCACATCAATACCGACATGGCATATAATGCCTACAAATGAGAATAATATGATCTTGTCTGCCAACAGTTTGAAACAATCGCTAAAGGTAGACTCTTTGTTGTTATTCCCATCAGACTCTTTGATATTTGTGATACTCAGCAAGAAGAGAGCAGCAATAGCTACAAGCATAAACAAAGGAAATAGTAATTTCCAATTATCCATCATAATGGCAGCTTTTGCTGCTATAAGTGGCGCCGAAAATGATGCTATTGCTTTTACAAACTGACCAAGAGTAAGACTGCTTGCCAGTTTGTTGCCACTGATAATATTCGAAAGCAATGGATTGAGTGATACCTGCATCAAGGTATTGCCTATACCTAAGAGCGAAAAGGAAATAAGCATTACGTAAAACGAATAGTTGAGCGATGGCAATAATAAAGCTATTGCGGTTACAAGCAAGCTTATTAATACTGTTTTGCGTCTTCCTATCCGATTCATCAATATACCTGTAGGGATAGAGAATATTAAGAACCAGAAAAACACCATCGAAGGAAATAGATTTGCCATCGTATCAGACAACGCAAAATCAACCTTCATGTAGTTTGTAGCTATTCCAACCAAATCGACAAATCCCATTACAAAGAATGCGAACATGACAGGAATGAGCTTAAATATCATATTATTTTGTTTCATAACAGTCTAGTTAATATAATAGTAGTGAATAGGCTTAAAATCTTATTTCGCCAATTCGTAAATAGTTAGGTTCTTTATTTCGCATGTACCCCCTTTACTGTAAAAACTAAGGCGATTATAAGCTTCGTCGGGGAAAACAATATTAGTCATCGAAACCTGTCCGTTGCCTTCAAACAATTCGATGGAAGCCTTATCTACTAGGATGCGAATCTGGTAGTTATTCTTGATTTCGAGCGGTCCATAAACTAAGGAAGAAAAGTTTTCGCTAAAATCGACCTTTCCACTATTACGCCTGTCAACCCAAATCTTCTTTTCGGGTATATTAAAATATATGTCGCTAAATTGTCCCTTGTTGTTATACAGCTTAAAACCAAACACTTCGGATGAAATATTGGCAACATCAAACACTATTTCGAACGCTCCTGTTGTGTTTTGGCAGATATTGTCTACATTACATTCTCTGTCAACGATCAGATTATCTATTTTTTTCGATCTTTTGCGTAAATCTGCAACTTCTGATGATGGATAATTAAATAAGGTATAATCTGATTGTGTTTTAACCAATGTAAATTGGCGAGGAACAGTCATTGCACTTCGAAAATACTTTGAGGGAACCTCTTTACCATACTCCCAATTACTCATCCAAGCAATGCCTATATGACGATTTTGGGGAGCATTGCCCCATGTAACAGCTGCATAAAAGTCTTTGCCCCAATCGAGCCATTTTACATCAGAGGGAGTACTTTGATTGGTAAACGTTTTTCCATCAAAATTTCCGATAAAATATTGTGTTGCTGAACCTCCATGAACACCTCCTGGATTTATATTACAAATTAATACCCATTTTGACTCGTTACTGTTTTCTACTTTTAGTTCGAACAGATCAGGACATTCCCACTGTCCTGTATGTGCTCCTTGATTCTTACCAAAATCGCTTTCCAAAGTCCAGTCAATGGCATTTGAAGACGAATAAATTTCGATATAATGATCTACCGAGAGTAGCATTACCCACTTCTGAGAGTCTTCATGCCAAACAACTTTAGGATCACGAAAATCTTTAAATCCAGATTTTGTTATAATCGGATTCTTAGCATATTTATTCCAATTCTTTCCCGCATTATTACTATACGCTAACCCTTGCGATTGCTCATAGGTATCACCAACAGTTTTGTGATAAGTATAAAATGCAAGAAGAACTTTCTCTTCGCCTTTTTGCAAGCCTGATGTATTGTAAATATCTGCAACTGCACTTCCCGAAAATATGGTACCTAATGTATCGGGAAGAATAGCTCCGTTATGGTTATCCCATATCAGAAGATCGCGGCTTGTGGCATGCCCCCAAGTCATATTCTCCCAACGCGATCCGAATGGATTCCATTGGTAAAATAGATGATATTGCCCCTTATAATAAACCATTCCATTCGGATCATTCATCCACCCGTAGGGAGGTGTAAAATGATAACTCGGGCGATAAGTCTCGGCATAATCGTACTCAAAATCATCACTCTGTTTCAGCTCTTTAAGAGATAAGGCATCTAAGGACAGTCCTACAACTTTTATTTCGAGAGTTTTACCTTTCCATTGGGATATATCGAGAGGCATGTAGTAATCTATCTGTTTTTGTGCCAAACAAAGGTTGTAGTTTGCCACCACTTTTGCATCCACTGTAACAACAGATGCCATTTCCTTTATTTTGTCTTCGATGGGCAGAAGTAGAAACTTCTTTTGAGGCACTAAAGATATTTTTATACCATCTTCGATGGTTTCTACTTTAATATTGTTCGATTTGCAGGCGAACAAAGCAAATGCCATAGATAGAATAAATACTATTTTGAAGTAAGCTTTCATAAGTTGGTTATTTAGTTTTTACCACAACATCTTTGTCTTTACCCACACCTTTTATGGTCAATCTTGTCCAACTTGGAGGTAAAACACTTTCAACTCGCTCAATCCCATTATCGGGATTTATATTTACTCCTGCAAAGCCCATTATTACAGCCTGCAAAACCCCTCCTGCCCCAGTAACAAAATAAGGATTTGTACCACCTTTAAATTCGGCTATTACTCTAAAGGGAGGATTTAGGTTAGATACATAAGCATCATTAAAGAAATGTCCTGCTTTCTGAGAGTCTCCTAAGCGGCTGTATAGCAATGAGAATACAGCTTGGGTCATAGCTGGAGTTCCGCTATTGGGTACTTTGGTTTGATAGTATTCCAAGTCGGCTTTAATCTGTTCCCTATCCTTAATTACATTCAATGGATATGCTAGCAAATTTACATCAGCCTGCTTTATTTTCTCCCCATTGTAGGTATCATGTTCGCGAGTTACCCCGTTGGACATTTTCGAGATAGGTATATTTTGTGCAATATCTTCCCAAATGGCTGGATAGGTTTTGCCTAGGAGTTGTGCACACTTTATTGCATACCTTATGTTTACCATAGCTGCTGCATTGGTAAAGGCATTGTTATCTACATTCTCTGCCCATTCATCGGCAGCCACTACATTTTTAATTTCGTAGATACCGTTGTTATTCTTCTCAACACGGCTTTCCCAAAATTGGGCTGTATTTCGAAGTATATCCCAGCCTTTGTCTTCGAGCCATGCTTTATCTTGAGTTACCAAATAATAGTTCCAAGCAGCAATACCAACATCGGCAGTAATATGATGCTCAAAAGTGCCTGTCAATGCCCATACGGGAGTTTCTTCGGCTCCAGTATCGGCACTTTCCCACGGATACATAGCACCTTTATACCCATACGAAAACGCATTTTGTTTAGCTGCCTCCAATCGCTTGTATCTATATTCAATCATGCTTTTTGCCAACTCGGGTTGCAATATAAGCATAGGAGGAAACATCCAAAGTTCGGTGTCCCAAAATACGTGTCCATTATATCCCAACCCGCTTAAGCCCATGGGAGATGGGGAAAAATCGGTTCCTTCTCGATTGAACGAATACATATGGTATAGCATACTGCGAACATCCTGTTGAGCTTGAGGGTCTCCCTGTATTTCAATATCGCTTTCCCACAATTTACACCATGCCTCTTGATGGCGTTGTAGCAGACGTTCTTTACCTTCAAGACTGGCATATATAGTGAGCCTTTCGGCCTGATTTAAGGGGTCGGGGTTGTGAACCGACGAAATGCAACTGCCAATGATTGCAAAGTTGTATGATTTGCCTGCTACTATATCTTTATCGAATCGTGCAATATGCATATTATTGTCTCTTGTCTGATGTACTACACTGGGTTGTGCATTTCTTTCTTCGTTAAACAAAAAACTATTCGATGCAGCCATCGTTAAACGTCTGGTAGGACTTTTTGCTACAGATGATATAACTTTCACCACAATTGGTGCATCAGTTGTATTCTCCATTTGTTGAGGTTCGATAAGCGAAGAGGGCGTTTCTAGAAGATTTGAACAAATGATGCTTACGTTCTTTTTCGATTTTATGGTTACATCCATCATTACCGTAAAGGGTAAATGACGCAATGCGACATAGGAGTATTCAACAGTAACTAAATCTTTGAAGTCGAACGAGGCCTCGAACTGTGCTTTTTTCATATTTAAGCGTTGCTCAAAATTGCTTATGTTTTTATCACTTATAACCTCGCCATTTATTTTAATTTCGGCGTTTAGCAGATTGAAACTAGGCAAAAAATTACCAACTCTACCTCTGCCAAACATATCGTAAGCTCCTGCTAAGACTACTTCTTTTATTTTGAGAGGCTGAGGAGAGGATATAACGCCCAGCACACCGTTGGCTACTGTTATGCCATAGTAATCTGAATGATCAAAATTCTTAGCACTCACTATCCACGGATCTTGGGCTCTGGCAACAAATGCCACACATATGAGTGCTAATGTTATAATTTTAGTTTTTAGTTTCATCTTTTATTATTTTTAGAGTGCAAACTCAATTGTATTGGCTTTGCCCTCAACTCTAATTATACTATCCGATATTGGTTTACTGTTCATTTTAGCTCCTTTAGCTCCTTTAGGCAATTCGAAATTTATTTTCCAATTATCCTCTACACTGGTTATTATGTAGGTGCAAACATCTCCTTTTTTCTTGAAATCAACTGATATTTTATTCGAAGCCACCAACAGGTTTTTTAGTTGAGCATATTCCCATTTACTTGGCATATTGGGTGTAATAATTATGGTTTTTTGATGAGCCATAGGCGAAATGCCGAAGAAATAATGTATCAATGGTATATTAATTCCACACACATTCCAAGCTTGGACAAACATTCCATAATCGGGCGATACTTCGTAGGTGGATCCTGGTGTTGCAAAGCTAAAATTATTGACTAGCATCTTCATATATTCCAGTGTTTTATCGGCTGTTCCGTATTTTGCAGTTGCAAGAATAAGTTTTGAAGTACCTGCGGGCATAATAGCCTCGTTGTAATTAAATTCACCTTTCAAACGGAAAGCTACAGAGCCTTCTTCCGATTTTATATCGTCGGGGCGTGCAATACCTGCTATATAAAGACCAAACTTATTCGTGAAAAAATCCATTCCTCCAAGCATCTTTTGTGCTTTATCTTTATCGGCAATCCCTTCGGAAAGTGGTAGTATACCTGCTGTATTATAAAATACGGCATATGCTTTATCCGTGTACTCATTTTTGAGAATTTGTTGTTTCAGTATTTCTAACTTATCTTTAGCCCACTTATTGCGATTATCGAAAACTCTCTTCTCTAGAGCCATATCAATCAATTGTAAGGTTTTTTCTTTCGAAGCAATAAAGTCTCCATATCTTTTTTCTGACTCTATCCACCAATCGGCATTAATATTTTTTTTGAGTATTTCTGCTTTATCTGCATAATTTTTGGCAACATCGTGCTGGTTCAATGTTTGTGCTATTTTAGCCATCACATCAAGGAACAGTTGTGTATGAACTGCCACATCCAACATTTCGTCATTTAAACCTTCGATCTCGGTACCTCCGTATCCTTCGATATACAAATTATTATTTTTGTCATTTTCTTGAAGAAATTGCCACACTCTCTGTCCATGTATATAATATGTTTTAAGAAATTCAATATCACCTGTCCATTTAAAAATATTCCATGCAGCAATAATAAATTCTTGTGATTCTTCCATCCTTCCTTTATCGTATACCACTCCATTAGATGACATTTCGTGGACAATGCGTCCCGAATTATTATTACATTTATCAGACTCTCTCTTAAGCATTGCCCATGAGTCTACAAAGAGTTGAGGATCGCGAGTACCGAGTGCCCCTTTTATAGTGTATGCCTGATCGTTGCTGAAAAACCAAGGGTAATCTGGCATTCCAGCACTAATGCCTCTACCCAAAGTGGGCATATCTCTAACAAGCCAGTCGGTATTGTATTTACCCCAGTTGTAAACGGCTTGGAGTTCTTTGTCGGGGATTACAAGTGCTGCTGTGTTATCTATTTCTTTATAACGTTCTATTTTTTGAATAACCAGTTTCTCGATCTTGTTTTTTGCCGACTCTGCAATATTTATGGACTCTATGGATTGGGTCATTGATCCTCCTATATAAAAACGCAATATATAGGTTTGCTGAGGGGAAATTTGTATATTTTGCTCCAACTTGGCTGTAACTCCATTGCCTTTGAATTGACTTTTTTCCTGTCCTTCATAGCTGAGCGTTCCTTTTTCGAATAAAACAGAGGCATACCAAGTGCTTAGACTATCTTTGAATGTTATGCTGTTTTTTTTAACATCAAAATTTTCGACTAAATCTGGACCATCAAGCATTCCGCTACGATCGCCTAGCCAGACAGGACTTAGGTCAGAATCTATATTTATTCTGAACTTAATATTTTTATTTTGTTGTGTTGTGTTTGTTAATTTATACTCTACAGCCAGAACTGGGCTATCATCAGGAACAAAGTCTGTACGCTTAATATTTAATCCTAACCTGTCTAGTGCATATTCGAATTGTGATGCCAACGGATAGGATGTAAATCTAGAGCAATTGTCTAAATTAACAGTTTGGTTGGATGTCGAATCGGTAAGGGATACCCTAAAACCATCTAAGAGCTTTAGGGGTTGTTGCCATATTCCACCCATTTCTCCTGGAACATGAAATCCAATTTCTGGAAACAATCCTTTTTGATTACCAATACTATATAGTCGAGATCCTGCAGTAATATATAAAAAATCGCCATTTCCTTCTTTCCCTTTTAAACGAGTACCCCCTGCTATTTGATCAGCTATATTGTATTCTTCCTCTTTATTCTCATGTTTACACGAAAACAAAATGAGAAGATATGTTACAACTACAAGTGCTTTTTTCATGCTGTTATCTATTGATTAAGATTTTGTCTTTAAACGGAATTACTGTATAGGTCTAATCCATACAGTAATTTATCGACCTCTTATGTAATTATCATTTTTGGTATGACGGATTTTGTGTTAATTTTGGATTCAATTGCATTGCTCCTGTTGGAAACAACAATAATAATCTGTTTTGATCATTTTTCCAAGGCAAGTCCGTACCATGATAGAACTTATATTTTTCGTTTACTTTCTCCAATAATTTGCCATGACGAACCAAGTCTTCACGACGAAATCCTTCATGATATAATTCCCAACCCCTTTCGTTCAGAATTATTTCTCTTACTTGCTCTTGTGTTTTTCCACCCAATGATATATCGGTTAATCCAGCACGACTCCTCACCTTATTGATATAAGTCATAGCCTCTGCTGTATTTCTTAGTTCAGATTGAGCTTCAGCATAAGTTAAATATGTTTCGCCTAATCGATAGATGGGGCAGTCAAGAGGTGCATCCTCGCCACGAGGGATGTCTATCACTACTGGCCATTTGCAAGTGATTACTCGATTAAGTTCTTGCTCTACAGTTTTAGGTGTTGCCACCGTTCCGTATAACGGAGTTCCATCTTTTTTGATTATTACGCCAGCTATGGCAATACCTTTTCTTGTTATAGGATTGTATGGTTCAATGCGTTTGTCAGCAGGATCGAATGTTCTATAAAAGCCAACGGCCATGCCATATCCATTAGATCCACTCACTCCTGTTATGCCCAAAGCTTCGGATAGACTGGAAACTAAAGACAATGCTACATATTTATTCCCTTTATCTAGTTCTTTAATATGATTAATGGCTAAAATGACTTCGCTATTTTGATTTCTACCAAAGACATCTTGATAATTAGCCTCTAATGAGAACTCATTATTATCGATAATCTCTTTCGCATAGCGTGATGCCAAAGCCCAGTCTTTTTTATTTAGGTAATAACGAGAAAGAAATGATTTAACAGCCCACTTAGTTGGTCTACCATAATCCTCTTTGCTATATGTATTGGGCAAAATTGCTTCTACAGCGTTCATTTCTGTTTCGATGAATGTTCTGATTTGATCATCTGTAGCTCTCTCGATACCTTGCGAGATATCTTTATCGCCCAGATTCAAAGGTATTGGACCAAATACATTGTACAACCTATAATATGCAAATGCTCTCCAAAAACGAGCCTCGGCTAATATTGGCTTATCCGCATCGGGTAAATCGTTACCTAATTTTAAAACTTCATTCGAATGAGATATCATCAAGGTCATAGCATCCCAAGTTTCTTTGAGACGGGAATGGCTGGCATCCATATTGAGGAAATTTTGCATCCCCCCCCATTCTGT
>JBDLTH010000091.1:0-4177 GCA_039799165.1 Bacteroidota bacterium | reverse complement strand
GAATCTGTTTTACTTGGTGTCAACATAATAAATCTGCAAGAAATGATACCTAAAGATACATATTCTTGCAGATTTATACAAGTATTTTACAAGATAATATATTGGATATATGTCAATTAATCCGTTTTTAAGGGGCGACTAATTATTGCGTTCATTTGTAAGGGAATACTAAATAATGATCAAGAAAATTTATCAATATAAGCCTAAGTGTGTTGATAAACTAAGACCAGATAAGGCTAAATAGAACTAAGGTTTGCACCATGTAAACTGCTTAAAATTTAAGATAGTAGCTAAGGTTTTATACACAAGCATAGTAAAGAGTTTTGAATATATCTTGGTATCAATAAAAAAGAAGTAATCTTTTAGATTACTTCTTTTTTTGAGCCTCTTGTCGGATTCGAACCAACGACCCCGAGATTACAAATCACGTGCTCTGGCCAACTGAGCTAAAGAGGCAAGTGGGCAAGCTTACTATATCGCGCCGCTACAACCAACTACCCTTGCTGCGATCAAACCCTGGGGGATTAATCGGGAGCTGACCGTATAGGACTTACCCGAGTGCAAAGGTAGATGTTTTTTTTAAATATCAAAGTATTCATGCGGTTTTTTCGTTAAGTTTCATTTTAGTATCTTTGTTGTATAGAATAGTAAATCTTAATAATTATTTTAATTGCAATGAGTTATCGTTTATAATAAAGAGGCTTTACTCATTTGTTTTTTTCAATTTATAAAAAAAAATCAGATAAAAAGTTATGAATATTGTCGATCGTTTCATTAAGTATACTAAATTTGATACAGAGTCAAATACCCAAACCAAGATTACACCGAGTACTTCGGGGCAACTAGTGCTGGCTAAAGAATTAAAAAAAGAACTTAAAGTATTGGGGTTATCCGATATATCGCTTGATGATAATGGTTACCTAATGGCAACATTACCTGCCACTACTACCAAAGAAGTACCTACTATTGGTTTTGTTGCACACATGGATACAAGTCCCGATCTGACAGGTAAGAATGTAAATCCACAAATAGTAAAATCATATGATGGGAAAGATATTGTATTGAATAAGGCGAGGAATGTAATTTTGTCAACAAAAGATTTTCCTGAATTGTTGAATTATATAGGCGAAGATCTCATCGTTACCGATGGAAACACCTTATTAGGTGCTGATGACAAGGCTGGTGTTGCCGAAATTATGTCAGCTATGGCATACTTAATTCAACATCCCGAGATAGAACATGGAAAGGTCCGTATTTGCTTTACACCTGACGAAGAGATAGGCGAGGGTGCAGATCATTTTGATGTAGCCAAATTTGATGCAGAATGGGCATATACTATGGATGGTGGACAAATAGGAGAGTTGGAGTACGAAAACTTTAATGCTGCTTTTGCTCAAATATCAATACAAGGACGTAGTGTACACCCTGGCTATGCCAAGGACAAGATGGTTAACGCTCTTGTTATAGCTAACAAACTATTTACTCTATTACCAGAGCATGAGCGTCCCGAGCATACGATGGATTACGAAGGCTTTTATCACTTGTTAGGCATATCTGGCTCTACAGATGCAGCCGAGATGTCTTTTATCATCAGAGATCATAACAAGGAGTTGTTTGAAGGAAGAAAGAAAACAATATTACAAGCTATTGAGTATATCCAAAAACTATATCCTAATGCAACGATAACAATTGAGCTAAAAGATCAGTATTACAATATGCGTGAAATGGTAGAGCCTGTATTACACATTGTAGAGTATGCACGTAAGGCAATGGTAGCATTGGGTATCGAACCCCTCATAAAACCTATACGAGGAGGTACGGATGGTGCACGCTTGTCGTTTATGGGCTTACCTTGCCCTAATATATTTGCAGGAGGACACAACTTTCATGGGCGATACGAGTTTATACCCATTTCTTCGTTAGAAAAAGCAACCAGCGTGATTGTTAAAATTGCACAATTGGTAGCTCAAGAACATAATAATTAACCCCATATAGATAAGAGTATGACAAAAAGATTAACAATTGCTTTGGTAGCACACGACAATCGCAAATCAGATATGGTTGAGTGGTGTTATGATAATTCCGAATTTCTGAAGAAACATCATTTGGTATGTACTGGAACTACAGGTTTGTTAGTACAACAAGCTTTTAAAGATAAGGGCATAGATGCAGATGTAACACGTATGAACTCGGGTCCTATGGGAGGTGATGCTGAAATAGCTGCTATGGTTGTACGGCATGAGATTAATCTGGCGGTATTTTTGATAGACGATCTGAACGCTCAACCACACGAGGCCGATATTATGATGTTACTACGCCAATGTCGTGTACATAATGTCCCCATAGCATGCAATCGTTATAGTGCCGACTTGATGATAACAAGCTCTTTATGGAACAACGATGACTATTTGCCTTTAAAACCAAAATATGAACTCTTTGACCGTATCAAGTTTGATCAGATATACAGTAGTCTAAAGAAGAAAGATGAATTGTAAGTATTCTCTTGATAATACAAAAGCCTAAGAATTATAATTCTTAGGCTTTTGTGTCTATATCACTTTTGTGATTATTCAGGTTTATTCATTTCTTCGACAATCTCCATACCTTTTAGGATTGCTTGCTCATTCATCGGTAAAGTTCCATGATGCCTTGTAGGCAACGTCTTCTTCAAACCTTGCATAACATGATCTAAACTTACGATAGGGCAGGCTTTGAGAAGACCTCCCAGAACGATCATATTAAAAACCTTCGTGTTTTTTATCAAAGAAGCTGTTGACATCGCCTCTATTCTATAGATGTAGATGTCTTTTCGTTTAGGTGGATGATGTATACCCTCAGGGTCATAGATGAGGAAACCTCCTGGTTTAACCATTGGCTCAAATTTTTCGAGCGAGGGTTGATTTAGTATGATTGCTATATCATATTCACTCACCACGGGCGAGCTAATTGTTGTATCGCTAAGTATGACAGTTACATTTGCTGTACCTCCTCGTTGTTCTGGGCCATAAGATGGAAACCAAGACACTTCTTTACCTTCCATTAATCCTGAATAGGCTAAGATTTTACCCATAGATAAAACCCCTTGTCCTCCAAATCCTGCAATTATTATTTCATGTTCCATTGTATCGCTTTTTTATCCTTCAAATATTTTTTAAGTCACCCATCGGGTAAACAGGAAACATGTGTTCTACCATCCAATCATTGGCGGCGGCGGGTGTCATTTTCCACCCTTCATTACAGGTTGATACTATTTCTACGATCGACAGTCCTTTACCCTCCATCGAGTTCTGAAAAGCTTTTGTAATCATCCGTTTTGCTTTTTTTATCGATGCAGGAGTATGTACACTTTGGCGAGTGGCTAAGCATACACCTGGAAGCTGTGCCAAAAGATCAGTTATTTTTAAAGGATAACCACTCTCATACACATCACGCCCATTCGGTGTTGTAGCTGTTTTCATCATCGGAAGCGTTGTTGGTGCCATCTGTCCACCTGTCATTCCGTATATGCCATTGTTTATAAATACAATAGCTATATTCTCGCCTCGATTGGCTGCATGAAGCGTTTCGGCAGTACCTATTGCTGCTAAATCACCATCTCCCTGATAGGTAAATACCATTTTGTCAGGACTCAATCTTTTTACTGCTGTAGCTACCGCAGGTGCACGTCCATGTGCAGCCTCTTGCCAGTCAATATCTACATAATCATATGCAAACACTGCACAGCCAACAGGTGCAATACCTATAGTTTTGTCTCGTAAGTCCATTTCGGTAATTACTTCAGCAATCAATTTATGAGCAACCCCATGTGAACATCCTGGGCAATAATGCATCAAGTTGTCATTCATCAACTCAGGTTTTGCATATACCAGATTTTTGGGATCTATTATATTTTTATTCATCTTGTTTCTACTTTAGTCTACACTTGTTTATTTTACAAGTTTATCTTTCAACGCATTCACTACTTCGCTAGGGGTAGGGATGATCCCACCTAAACGTCCAAAATGCTCGACAGGTATTTTGCCATTAACAGCCAAGCGTACGTCTTCTACCATCTGACCAGCATTGGTCTCGACCGTTAATATTCCTTTTACTTTAGAGGCATATTCATTAATAGCATTGGAAGGGAAAGGCCAGAGTGTGATCGGACGCAGTACTCCAACTTTTAAGCCCTCACTTT
>JBDLTH010000090.1:0-10065 GCA_039799165.1 Bacteroidota bacterium | reverse complement strand
GAAGGTTTTGTAGAATGGCATACAAAATCACTCGTCGGAAAACCCATTGGCGAATGGTATCTGATAAAAACGAATGGCATATTTAAAACAACTAATGAGGTGCTGGCTCACACCAATAGTGCGGGTAAACTTATTCAGCCCGATGCTAAACCAGGCGACATTAAATACATAGACTACAACGACGATGCACAAATAACGGATGCCGACAGGCAGCACGTGGGGTCTAACAATCCAAAGTTTCAGTTGGGAATGAATTTTGGTTTCGATTACAAAAACGTTGATCTTCAATTGCAATTTGCTGGAGCTTTTGGACACAAAATATTCAACGGTCCACGTAGTGGGTACGATCGTTTTGATGACAACTCTAATTACAGAGACGATTATGACCCTTGGACACCCGAAACCCCCAATGCCAAAGACCCGAGACCTATATATAGCGATTTTCGGAACGTAAGAGGCGATCAAGATCGTTGGCTAGAAAACGGAAACTACCTCCGATTGAAACAACTTGCGGTTGGTTATTCTTTACCAAAATCGGTTTTAGGAAGTACATTTAGCCAAATACGAGTGTATGCAAATGCCCAAAATCTGTTAACCTTTACGGGCTACAAAGGACTAGATCCCGAATTTTTGAATGACAAAATCTGGTCAAGAAGCCACGACGAAGGAGCATTTCCCAATCCATTCGGATTTACATTTGGCACACAAATTACGTTTTAAATCAAACTTATAAAAATAATGAAAAAAATAATATATATAATATTGACAATCTTCATCTTCCACAGTTGCGATGTAGATGTTACTAACCCAAATGCAATTACAACTAAAACTCATTGGAAGACCGAAAAAGATGCCGAAAACGGCGTAAATGCGATCTACAATATGTTTTACAAATCGGGTTTATATAGCCGTTGGATGTGGTTTAGGCTCGATTTGACTTCAGATGAGGCTTTCAGCTCAAGCCCTTGGGCAGAACTAAAAGAGTGGACACAATTTAAGTATGGCAACTATAACTTCTGGGAAGGTAATGCGTGGACCTACCGAGACTGCTACGAAGCTATTTTTAGAGCCAATCAGGTGCTACGCTACGTACCTCAAATACCTTTTGCTAAAGAAGAGGATAAAAGTGTACTGCTATCACAAGCCTACTTCTTACGAGGACTATATTATTATAACCTAACCCTGTTGTGGGGCTCTACTAACACCAGTCTGGTTATCAACCTCGAGCCATCCACACCAGCTATGCTACCACAGGGACATACTGGCATCGAGGTATACCAACAAGCTATACAAGATTTTACCGAGGCTCAAAAACACCTACCTCCGTCGTGGGATGGAAACGATGCAGGGCGTGCCACGAAGGGAGCGGCACTCGCATTCAGAGCTAAATGTTATATGCAGTTGCACGAGTTTGACAAAGCTAAAACCGACCTCAATTGGTTAGTAGAAGGTGGTGGAAAATCATATTACGATTTGATGCTCAACTACCAAGACAATTTTACCAAAGACAAGGAAAATAATATTGAGTCGGTTTTCGAAATTCAATATTCAGATATACACAAAGCCCCTGCTGGTGATGGAGACTTTGATGTAGACCCCAATCTTGGACAGAATAGAGGTCAGTTTTTTGCACCTCCAGGCATTGGGTGGACAGATGGTGAGCTACGTCCTTGGATTGTAGACGAGTTTAAAAAAGAAAAAGATAACAACAATGGCTACGACGTTCGTCTTAAAAGCACAGCCTTTTACAGCGAAATGCACAACGATTTTGTAGATAATAACAAAGTTTACAAATTTGTGAGTGATGCCGCCAGATGGAATGAAGGCAACTGGAAAGGGCGTGTATTCTTTCGGAAATATGGCTCCGATTACTACCGTGATTTTGATGATTACCACAATCCTACAAATATCCGATTGATTCGTTACTCAGATGTGTTATTGATGTATGCCGAATGTATTGCCGAAACTGGTGGTAGCATTGCCGATGCCGCCGAACACGTAAACCGTGTGAGAAACAGAGTGAATATGCCTGCTTTGAGTAAAAACCATGCGAGTGCTTTGCTTGACAAGAACGCTTTCTTGAAACGTTTACAGATAGAGCGTTCCTTAGAGCTAGCTTCCGAAGGGCATCGCTGGGCCGACATCAAACGTTGGCAATTGGTCGACAATGAGGCTGGCATTGCTGAACTAAAAATGCGTGATAACGATTTCAATAGTTTTACGATAGGCAAACACAATTGCTTACCCATACCATCTACTGAGGTTAACAACAACCCCAATATACAGCAGAATCCGAAGTATTAAGTGAATAATACGTATTAACCTCATTTACCTTACCGATACCTAAACACGATCGGTAAGGTTTATATAAAAGCAAACGAACTATGAAAATGATAAATTATTTACTTGCATGTATCTTATGGATAAATATATGTGCATGCTCCGATCAGAAGCAAACCGAACCTACACCCAAACCACAATCGCCTGTTTCATTAGGCGATCCGTTTATACTATTACACAACAATACATACTATGCTTATGGCACAGCTGCCGAAGATGGCATTGAGGTGTACACCTCTGACGATCTGCAAACATGGCAAAAACAAACAAAACTCGCTTTACATAAAAACGATTCGTGGGGCGACCGTTGGTTTTGGGCTCCAGAAGTATATGCTATCAAAGGTAAATTTTATATGTACTATTCAGCTGACGAGCATATCTGTGTAGCTACATCCGATTCGCCCTTAGGACCTTTTGTACAAACTACGCAAAAGCCACAATTGGTAGACGAAAAAGCGATTGATAACTCTCTTTTTATAGACGACGATGGCAAGGCTTACTTATATATGGTGCGCTTCAATGATGGAAATAACATTTGGGTAGCAGAACTCGAAAACGACTTAGAAACCATAAAACCGGAAACCTTTAAACCATGTATACATGTTTCGCAAGCTTGGGAAGAGGTTTGGCCTCGTGTCAATGAAGGGTCTTTTATATTCAAACACAAGGGTTTGTATTACCTCAGCTATTCCGCAAACAGCTTCGAAAGCCCGTTCTATGGAGTTGGCTACGCAACTGCCACCTCACCCACAGGACCTTGGACAAAGTACGATAACAATCCCATACTTCAAAAACCAGATCAATTGCTAGGCGTAGGGCACAGTGCCCTATTTACCGACAAAGAAGGTAAATTGCGTATTGTGTTTCATGCACATTATAATCAACAAAATATACACCCTCGCATTATGTGCATTGCTTCGGTAAGTTTTACAAACGATGCTACACCGATAATGAAAATAGATAAGGATATAATACAAGCTAAACTAAAATAAGGAGATGAAAGAGCGAATAATCTATTTGTTAGCCTCCTGTCTACTGCCCTTTATGGCTTGTTCCGATACCAACGATGATGGTAAGGATACTTACATAAGAAAAGAATTGCCTGCCATGGATGGCATTCGCATAGCTTGGGATTATAACTCTATGCACCAATTTGCTAATAGTGGAGGCTATCCCCGACTGCGGCGCTTGCAAGACCAATCGCTGGTGGCAGTATATGACAAGCAAGGCACATCGGAACTGGTAAGAAGTTACAATAATGGGCTTACGTGGTCAGCTCCTATTACTACATTCGATCAATTTACCTATACCAACGAGCTAGGCAAAAAAACATTGGTAAACATAGCCAACTCCGAGGTGTTCCAGTTAGTCAATGGCGATATACTAGTAGGATGCAATTACCGCCCTACCCAAGACGAGATAGCACCATATTGTATTGCTATAAGGCGAAGTACGAACAACGGAGCTAGTTGGCACAAGGCACAGGTGCTTTACGATGCTGCACCTCGATTTACGGATGGTTGTTGGGAACCTGCTTTTTTGCAATTACCCAATGGCGAGTTGCAAGTCTACTTTGCCAACGAAAACCCTTTTCAACAATCGGATGAACAGGAAATAGCTATGCTAAGCTCGCAAGACAATGGTAAAACGTGGACTAGCCAACCCAAGAGGGTATCGTTTCGTGGAGGACGAAGGGATGGAATGCCCGTACCTGTGCTATTGAATGACGAGATAGTAGTCAGCATAGAAGACAATAACATCGATGCCTTTAAGCCCTACACGGTAAGAACCAAAATAACTGACAATTGGGCTACACCAGTATTAGCCAATTCGCCCCAACGAGAATATGCCTCTGCCCAAAAAGTACCAGACATCGTATATCAAGGAGCCCCTTATTTGATGAAGCTACCCACAGGCGAAACGCTAATATCGTACCAAACAACCGAAAACCGTTCAGCTAACTGGGAGCTATCGACCATGGAGGTAGCTATTGGTAATGCCGAAGCGAGAAACTTTGACCGACGTACACAGCCTTTTCACGTGCCTGTAAACAAGGAGGCTAAATGGAATTCATTGACACTTTGGGACGAAACCACCGTTGTGGCCTTGGCATCCACCAATTTTCAATCTGCAGACGTAGCCCCTTGGATGATAAAAGGGCATATCATACCCCAATTGATAATCAAAGAAAAAAACATCAGCCAATACCCCCTATTTGTAGGGGCAAAAGGAGCAACACAACTAAAGGCAGGCATAGGCATCGATAATGATTATTTATACCTCAACTGCCTTGTAGCAGATAATACCCCTTATACTAAGGCAGACAATAGTATGCAAGCAGATGGTGTGTATATCTATATCGATGTACAGAATACCAGTATAGCATCGCCCGACAAGGGAGTATACAAATTGTGGTGCAACAGCAAAGGCAATGCACAACTTTGGGAGGGAGACAAAGGCAGTTGGGTGTCTATATCGGCAGCAAAGGTGCAAATTGTAGCCAACCAGACAGACGAAGGTTACAGCCTTGCTCTGGCAATACCCAAAAGCATAACTGGCACGTGGAATGCAAAAGCTATTCGTTTGGGCTTAGCCTTGTCAGCCTACCAAAGTGAAAGCGTGTCTTATATCGAACCACTGGCAAACACGATTTTGGATGCCTCACATACGTGGATAAAACTAAATTTTTAAATAAAAAAACACATGAAAAAATTACGCTCGTTAGTAGCTATCTCCATTTTGTCGCTCTCCTGCATGCAGGCAATGAGCATAGGCATATCATTCAAAAGCAGTATTTCGCTCAAGTCTCCTGGCAACCCTGCCATCACGTATCCTTTAGACGAAAAAGCAAACGGCGACTTGATCGCAAAACAAGTATTACCAATAACCATAACCCAGCAAAAAACAGAAAACACTTCTACCCTTAGGCTCAAAATAACCCTTACTGCCAAAGAGGATGTATATTATAGCTTCGAAGAGATAGTTAGCTTGGTAGGTATGCAACACAGCGATTGCGAGTTTTATATGCCTGGCTTTTGGTATCACCACAATATGCGTTCGCCACAAGAAGCACCCTCGTTTCATACCAGCGATAGCTGGCAGGTGCGAGAAGATAGGTTGAGTACTCCTTTGACGGGTATTTTTAACAACAAAACAGGCGACTATTATACGGTGTTGCGTATAGACAAATTTGCAAACGAATGCCTAGCCACACATAATTATGGCGAGGCTATTCTTGCAGGAAAAACATCACTCGGTTTTACAGGATTTCGAAATGTAGGTGGCACATCGTCCCTTGTATTTGGTTTTCCGTATAGCGAAGCCCCCAAAACATACATTCGCAAACTAACCCTCGCCCCAGCAGTGCAGGCATTCGAAAAACTAGCCAAGGGCGAAACCCGTGAACTGGTATGGGAAGTAAAAAAAGGCAATACCAAAAGTTATTCTAGTTTTGTGGCGGATGTTTGGAATTATTCTTACGCAAGCTTAAAGCCCCAACAAGTGGCAAACCCCATGTCATCGGACAAAGCAAAAGAGCTATTGAGCAATTTCTTTTCGGAAAGCTATGTGGATAAATACGATTTGAAATATTTTTCGGGAGTACATATGCGTACCGATAATTGTGAAAATACAGGTTCGGTAGAAGTTGGTTTTGTAGGACGTGTTTTGTTAAACGCATTCAATGCCCTAGAGTATGGCGAGGCTAATAATCGCGCCGACTTGGTAAGTAAAGCCAATGCTATATTCGATAGCTTCTTAACGCACGGCTTTACACCAGCAGGATTCTTTCGTGAGTTTGTAGATTATACCCACAATAACGAAACTGATGTGTACAGCATACGCCGTCAATCGGAAGGAGCTTTTGCCGTATTGTATTACCTCGATTACGAGAAGAAAAAGGGACGAAAACACAGCGAATGGGAAGATAAAATAACAAAACTATTTGGCAACTTTGCAAAGCTCCAAAACACAGACGGTAGCTTTCCTCGTAAGTTCAACGAGCAATTTACGATCATTGATGCCTCGGGAGGTAGTACCCCTTCGGCAACCCTTCCACTCACAATGGGATACACTTATTTCAAAAACACTGCTTACCTAAAAAGTGCAAAACAAACAGCTAGCTACCTCGAAACCGAATTAATCTCCAAATCGGATTACTTTTCGTCAACACTCGATGCCAATTGCGAAGACAAAGAAGCCTCGCTTTATGCCTCTACTGCCATGTATTATTTGGCAATGGTATCTAAGGGCAAAGAACAGCAACATTATATAGCGATGAGTAAGCAAGCCGCTTATTTTTGTCTATCGTGGTACTATCTTTGGGATGTACCATTTGCACAAGGACAGATGCTAGGCGATGTCAATTTCAAATCACGTGGATGGGGCAATGTGTCGGTCGAAAACAACCATGTAGACGTTTTCATCTTCGAGTTTGCAACCGTACTGGATTGGTTGGCAAAAGAGACACAAGAGCCTCGCTTTTCTGAGTTCTCGTCTGTTATCAAAGGCTCAATGTTACAATTGATGCCTGTCAAAAATCAACTGTTCGATATTGGTAAGGTAGGCTATTATCCCGAAGTGGTGCAACACACCAATTGGGACTATGGCAAAAACGGAAAAGGTTTTTATAATGACATCTTTGCTCCAGGCTGGACAGTAGCTTCGCTTTGGCAAATGTTGTCTCCCAACCGAGTAGTAGACTATTTTAGCAAAGCAAAATAAAGTTTTCGCCCTAGCTAATTAAAACTAAACAGAAACAATATGAAAAAAACAATCATCAGTTTGCTAGCCCTATGCACTGTATTTAATTGCAGTGCTAATGAAAATAAGAACGAAAAGCCAAGCCCAAGCACCAAGTATATAAATCCGGTGGTAGGCAGAAGCTTGCCCGATCCTACCATTATAAAGGCTGCCGATGGTTATTTCTATCTATATGCAACCGAAGATATACGCAATACGCCCATCTACAAATCAAAAGATTTGGTAAACTGGACTTTCGTAGGTACGGCATTTACAGATGGTACACGCCCCACATTCGAACCCAATGGGGGCTTGTGGGCTCCAGATATTAACCTTATCGATGGCAAATATGTATTGTATTACTCTATGTCGGTATGGGGTGGCGAGCAAACCTGTGGTATTGGCGTAGCTGTTGCCGACAAACCCGAAGGACCATTTACGGATAAGGGCAAACTGTTTATTAGCAACGAGATAGGAGTAACCAATTCCATTGACCAATTCTATATTGAAGACAAGGGTCAAAAACACCTGTTTTGGGGAAGCTTCAGTGGTATATATGCAATTGAGTTGAACGAGGATGGCTTATCTATAAAAGCAGGTGCTACACCTCTACGAATGGCTGGCACAGCATTTGAGGGCGTATATATACACAAACGAGGCAAGTATTACTATCTTTTTGCATCCATTGGAACGTGTTGCGAGGGTGTAAACAGCACCTACAAATTGGTTGTAGGACGTTCCGAAACGCTCTTTGGCACATACTCCGACAAGCAAGGAAAGCCCATGCTGGACAATGGATATACGGTGGTTATCGACAACAACAAACGCTTTGTAGGCAATGGGCATTGCTCCGAAATAGTGAAAGACGCTGCTGATAACGATTGGATACTCTACCACGGCGTAGATGTAAACAACCCCCAAGGGCGTGTGCTATTATTGGATCAAATAAAATGGGATACCAACGATTGGGCTTATGTAGAAGGTGCAAGCCCATCGGTAGGTACACAGAAACCCGTGTTTTAAGTAAAAAACAAGAATAAGATGAATAAGATAAGACAGATAATAATTGCCTTGCTACTACTGCTAAGTAGTTATACTTATGCTGTACAACCTCGTGCAGAATATCCACGTCCACAAATGGAGCGAAAAGAGTGGCTCAACTTGAATGGCGAATGGACATACTGCTTCGATTTTGCAGGTGTAGGCTTGGTCAAAGAATACCACCAAAGCAAGGGCTTTGCCGATAGAATAAATGTTCCTTTTGCGCCCGAAAGCAAGCTCTCAGGGGTGGCTTATACAGACTTTATACCCTCTATCTGGTACCATCGCACCATTCAGCAACCTACAGTATGGGCAGGCAAAAACACGGTACTGAACTTGGGTGCTATCTATTACGAATCCGAAATATATATTGATGGAAAACTAGTCTCTCGTCACGTTGGAGGTTCAGATTCCTATTCGGTCGATATTACCCAACATATTCAAGATGGAGCGGTACACAACCTTGTGATTCAGGCTAAA
Source organism: Bacteroidota bacterium (assembly GCA_039799165.1). GTDB lineage: Bacteria > Bacteroidota > Bacteroidia > Bacteroidales > Dysgonomonadaceae > Dysgonomonas_A. The sequence continues at coordinate 1,464 of JBDLTH010000090.1, read as the reverse complement.
AGCGATGTACGGAATGGCTTGCAAACAGCAGGTAAACAGAGCCTTCAATTGCGATCGGCAGGGTGTAACTATACCCGTACCACAGGCATCTGGCAAACCGTATGGATGGAAGCAGTAGACGAAACCGCCTTGCAAAGGATAAACATTGTACCCGATATAGATAACAAACAGTTGGTAATAACACCCTTGTTTTATGCCCTCAAAGCAGGAACCAAATTGACAGTGCTAGTAAAAGATGGCGAAAAAACACTCACCAAACAAGAGCTTGCAACTAGCCAAGGTATGCCCATTGTTGTACCCATCAAAGAGGTGAAACTGTGGAGTCCTGAGTCTCCTTTTCTTTATACTATTGAACTGATTGTAAGCAATGCCAACAGCAAAGTAGTAGATGAGGTAAAATCGTATGCGGGTATGCGTAAGATACATATAGAAGGCAATAAACTATACTTGAACAACGAAGCTTACTACCAACGACTGGTGCTAGATCAGGGTTTTTATCCCGATGGCATTTGGACTGCACCGAGCGACGAAGCCCTGAAAAACGATATTTTATTATCGAAACAGGCAGGCTTTAATGGTGCTAGATTGCATCAAAAAGTATTTGAAGAGCGTTTTCACTACTGGGCAGACAAACTAGGCTATCTTACTTGGGGCGAATCGGCTAGTTGGGGATTGAATGCGAATAGCGAACTGGCTGCACGCAATTTCATTTCGGAGTGGAGCAATGTTGTAGTGCGTGATCGCAACCACCCATCTATTGTTATCTGGACTGCTATGAATGAGCAATGGTGGCCCGACAAGGTGCAATATCCACGTTTGGTGGAAGATGTGTATACTATTACCCAACACCTAGACCCCACACGCCCTATCAATACCATTAGTGGCGGTGTGCATGTAAAAACCGATATTTGGACAGTACATAATTATCAACAAGATGGCGAAAAATTGAAAAATGAGCTGTTTGATGGGACTAAATACCAACAAACACCCAATCATATTCAGGCTGAAAATTATGGCAATTTGGGTTTCAACTCGCCAAAAGATTATACGCAAACTATGTTTAACGAATACAAAGGGGGCATGCCTTATCTTATCGACGAGTTTGGAGGCATTAAATGTATGTCCAAACAAGAGGCAGGAGGCGACTCGTGGGGCTATGGAGATGCTGCCAAAACGGAAGAGGAATTTTACCAACGACTGCAATCGCAGGTAGATGGCATTCTTTCTATCCACCAACAAGTTTGGGGCTTTTGCTATACCCAACTCACGGATGTAGAGCAAGAGCAAAACGGCATCTACTATTACAACCGAAAGCCTAAATTTGACATGAAGCGTATTCATGCTATTTTCACTAAAAAATTGCCATAACTTTTTCTAATTCTATATTTAATATGAAAAAAATTGTATCTTTATGTTTGACTATTGGGCTATTAGCCTGTAGCAAACAGCCTAAAATAGAAGTAC
>JBDLTH010000089.1:0-5900 GCA_039799165.1 Bacteroidota bacterium | reverse complement strand
ATTATCTACTATTTTCATTTTACATTATTTCAGTATTATTTCATTTTCTAACTTAAGATTACCCGTAAAATCATCAACAAAAACTTGTATTGCACCTCCATTTCCATGTTGAGGATTTGCTAATGTCTTAGAAATAGCGACTCTACAAGGTTTTGTCAATACATATTCTCCAACCTTTTCTCTATATCCATAAGTTTTATGAGGTGCAACCTGTAAACTTTGCCAAAATGAGGCTTTACTGTAATTCGAATTTACCAAGGCATTTTCTAGAGAATAAAATTCAGATTGTCCAGGCAAACCTCCATATAACTTAGTTCCAGCTGGGATTTCATAAACAATCCAATCATCAACACCAGGATAGTTGCCTTTACCTTGCCATAATTTAGCTTTAGACAACAGCTTATCATCAATTACTTTAATTGGATTCTTGATCCATTTTATGATTAAATTAAACAATTCCTCTTCCTTTTTCTCCTTTGCAATTTTCACCGCCTCCTCCCAAGCAAGGTGCTTACCATCGGCTGTTTTGTCTGCCACGCCCAAACTTTGCCATACTTGATCTTGCTTTGTTAGCAATTCTCGTTCGGCTTGACTTAGGTTATCTAGTTTTGAGATCGCTACTTTCCAGTCGAGGTATCGTGCTAGGACGACTGCCCGAATGTTTCCATTGCTTTTTAGTAATAATCGGGTTTGTGCGTCTAAACCTTTGGTGAAGGATACAAGTCCTTTGCCTACGTTTTTGAGACCGATAAGTCCGAGTGCGAGGTTGAACTGGTGGCTGGCTTCTTGCAGCTTTTGGTTGCTGATTGTGCCTGTGGTTACGCCGATGTTGCTTACTCCGCGTGCCACTTCGGCAATAGCCCATACACGGCGTACCCAATGTGCTTTGCTTGCGAGTACTACTCCGCCCGAGGTGCCTATTATTACGGCATCGAGGGTAAGCATAGTGGCATTGCTTACTTCGGTGTTGAATGTTTTATCGCCTTTGTACTTCATGAAGATGGCTGGTACAATGTAGGTATTGCTGGCTACTTCGTTGCCTTCTAGGGCTGTACTGACAAGGGGCAGGTTGTTGTCGGATGTGATTATAATGGGCGTTAGTGGGCTGGCATCGCTCAATAGGTATCCGTCTTCTTTTACCCAAATGGGTGGTAGACATAGATCCTTCGCTATTGATGGGCAAGTATTTATTCTCTCGATGTATGCTGATTGTGCCTTTGGCTTGGTTGTAAACGCCTACGAATCGGAATTCGTTGAGTGGGCGTATTAAGGGCGATTGGCTTGTTGGCTTATCGGCTACGAAGGGTAAGGGGTTTAGGTTGATTACTTGCCCTAACAGTTGTTCGGTATCCACTTCTGCAAAACGATCGGCATACGATTCGGGGGCTATGGTAAACATACTCACCAATGCTCCTATAAAGTTGGTGTAATTGTTTTGGTCTGTCCAAAAGTAGAGCGAGGCATCGTCTATTTCTTTTACCAACTGTTTCAATAGTGCATTATCGCCCAATTCTAGGTCTTGATAGAATGTCTTATAGTCTCTGCTATGCAGGGCATTCATTAGACGTAAAATTGCTAATTCCGAATATTCTTTTAATGTTTCTTGTTTGGCTATATTTTTGATGAGTGCTAGTTTTTCTTCGTAGCTCAACTTACGCAAGGACGACAGGCAGACGCTGTTTACGATAGTTACCAAATGGCTGGCATCGGTACTTTTCATATTATCTTGCAACAGTTTGTCGTTTGCAAACATAGCTTCGGATGAGCATCCGGCTCTGTCTTCGGCTAATACGTCTTTTATAAAATTGCTCTCGCACGAGAGGTCTCGACTGGTGTATGGATAAACTGACCAAACATTGGTTTCTTGTAGTTTGGATGCAATATATTCTTGAATTTCGGTTTCTTGGTTTTTCTGTTTCTTCCCAATTGATGATTGTATATTGGTTGCTCCCTGCCAAGCTTCAATGCTTTTCGGTAATGGAATTGTAGACCATGCAGGGATATATGATGTGCAAACAGCTTCGGTTTTTTTATCCGTCTACCGAAAAGGGATATTCTATGCTGTTTGCTGTTTAAAATTTCTTGTTTACCAATACGTCAAAGAACGATAGCTCTTGTTTATAGTCGGGCTAAGGTTTTATAGTTTACTTCCTATATTGAAGGCGTCGAGCGAGTGCCCTTGCTTTTATCTGCCTTATTCGACTAACTTTAATTCACTCGCATTATACCTTCTTGATTTTGGTTTTCCATTTATCGAAATATAATATTTATAATCTTGATCTTTATCATGCCATTGTATCCGAATTATTTCGCCTTTTACTTCGCTACGCTCAACTTCTTGAACTTGATCACCCCATGTAAACTTTGGTGTGGGCATGGTTTTTATGCCCTCCCAAACTTTTACATGAAAAATGCCATCTTCATATTTCATTACTAAATAGTCATCTTCAACTCCTACACACACAGCAAGGGGAGTACCATATGTAAACATGTCTAAGGTATCTTTTCCTACAAGCGAAGTTAAATCAAAATTCTTCGACCAGCTATTTTTTATCCATTAACGAACATACTTTCTTAAGTCTTTTTCCATGATCATTCTATTATTATTGAATTCAATCCTTCTTTTATTGCTTCCTGTCCTAATTCGGTCATCTTTGCATCACTAATTTTTGAAGGATCATATAATGTTTTTCTAAATATTGTATTTTTCCATTCTCCAGAACCATCTGCTTTTCTAATCTGATATGATAATTCAATTAAACCATCTATAGGACTATCTACTGTAGTTAAGATATTTATGTCAATAGCATTGTTTATTATATAGCTCTCAAAGTTAGTCAAATTATGTCCACCTATCACACCTCTTTGTTGAGTGAATCCATCAACATTGGTTAAATGATTTATTGCATTTGAATGATAAGTAAGACTTCTTCGCCCTACATTCACCACCTCATCAGCATGACTAGCTAAAACAGATTCTATTTCCGTCCGCTGATTTTCGGGCAGGTTGTGCATTGCATCATCCAAATCAAGATTCTCATTTGCCAGAGTTCTTTCAAAATCGGCAAACTCATCAGAGTTAGAGATCGCTTTTGAGCCAATTTTTTGTACAAGTCCATCAACAGCACTGGTCGTGAAAGATCCTACGGAATACAGAGAAATTGTTTTTTCTTATTTTTTAAATTTTTAAAATATCGCTTGTGAACTCGCTGACTTTTTTTTACTTATATTCGTTTATTAATTTCCCTTGTTTATTGTATCTCTTGCTCCATTTTTTTTTTCCCATATTGTATTCAGCTTCAAATTGTAACACCCCATTTTCAAACCACTCTGAACAACAGCCATTGGGTATATTATTCATATAATACGTTTCAGACATAAGTTGTCCATTTTCAAACCAAATACGCTGAATTCCTTCCTGATATCCATCTATAAGATTATATTCATAAGATAGTTTTCCATTAGGAAATAAAGCATAAGCATATCCTGTATATGGTATATTATTTAATAAGTAATACCATGCCCCAAAATCATCTTGAAGCAATTCTAATTCTTTTACATTATATCCGTTAATCATTTCCTATTACTTTTATATCATTACTCAAAAACCAACAATGAGTGCACCGTGGCGGACATCCCTTAGGAACACCAAAGCTATCGACTTCACCACCTAGTCGTTTATTGTGGATGATAAAATCACTTAAATCTGCTTCTGTCACATTTACACCTCTTATTTTTAAAGCCTCGTCAATAGCTACAATTTCAGAATGCGATGCGGGTATTCCTGCTCTCTGGATATCTATATCTGTTGCTTTTAATGTTTTGTTTGTTACATGGGTCTGATGCACTTCCAACCGTTTTTTTAGAATTTGATGTAAATTCTCTAAAAAATCATCAATTTGCGATTGAGTTTTCAAATTTCGACCAAAGAATATTTGTCCAGTTTTATTATCAATTAATCCCGTAAGAACAGGGTCACCTTGAATATTTCCGCCTGTCTGGCTTATTAGCTCTTTTGCTTTCTTTTGTGTTTCTTCCACAATCTTTCGTCCATTTTCACCAAATACTGTCTCTACCTCATCTAGCGAAATTTGTAAACCATAGGGTTTGGATGATGCAGAAACATATGTTTTTGCATATCTTTGTTCAGCTTTTATCAAGTCAATAACACCACCCACCTCATCTGCATGAGTACCTAAAACAGATTCTATCTCTGTTCGTTGATTTTCGGGCAGATTGCGCATCGCATCATCCAAATCAAGATTCTCATTTGCCAGAGTTCTTTCAAAATCGGCAAACTCATCAGAGTTAGAAATCGCTTTTGAGCCAAATTTCTGGACAAGTCCATCAACAGCACTGGTAGTGAAAGATCCTACGGAATACAATAATACAAATTTATTCCATTTCTGCAATTGTTCATCGGTCAAGGTATTGGTATTATTGATATAGATATCGGTAAAACCTACCCCCATGTCTGCGACTGCCTTGATAGCCAAAAATGTTGCTCGTGCCGTTTGTGCTGTCCGGTAAGCCCTTACTGCCCAAACTCCTTCTCCTACCCCTAGAGCTGTAAGCCCTACTTCAAGTGTGATTTGTGCAGTTTTCCATCGTGCTGCTTTAGTGTCTTCCCAAAATAGCTGATATGCCCATATCATTGGCATTTGTACTTTTTGACCTTTCTTGAACATTATGTTTGTTCCAAAAGTAACATCCTTATCAAACTCGACAACAACACCATCATAAGGTTTGCCAGTAATGGTATAGTAGTCATCTTTAAACCACCAACGTTTTACCCCTAATGTTATTTCGCCATTCTCTTCAAAATTCTCAGAATTCAACTGCAAATAAGATGGGTCAAATTTCAAATAATTAGCTTTCTGCCCCGATTTTATAATATAGGTATTCTTATAATCATAGTTTTTAGTGATTATATTGAATAGAGAATTCATAAACGTTTCATAAGCTCCTCCATCCAAATCCTCTACAAAATGTTTCAGATAGTTTTTCTGAACAATATAATCTATCAACTCCTTAGCATCAGCATTTTTACCAGTGCTGTTTTTGTTCGTAAATTTAAATATTGTTGCCAATATTTTTCCTGCATCTACATCGTCAGCTACGTTTTGCAGGGTCGAGTAGTCGCATTTGTACAGAATGTCTACCAAATGTTTCTTCCGAGTAATATTTAAATGTGCAAAAGGTGTTTCTATGAAACTAACGGTTTTGGTATCTGTAATTGGAGAATAACTACCAACTGTAATTTGGAAATTATCTTTTACTAGTTGTAACAGCTCATCACAAGTGGTAAAATTGTGGTTTAAAAGTTTGTCATAGCCGCCTTTATATTTAGTAAAGTACAATAATGTATTTTGAAGTTTCTCTCGAGAATACTCTGTAGACTTACCATTTCCGTCTGTGTGCCAAAATAAGTCTCCATCGTGATCTTGTTTGCCTACAAAACTATTGTATACGTCTATGGGTAAATCATCAGCTATTTTAGCTATCTGTAATAAAATATCTTGGTCTACTTCAGGTATCCATCCTTTATTTTTATCATAAACTTTCTTTCCTTGCTCTTTTAAGTCTTCATACTTAACACAAGAATCTATCTTTAAAGTTTTTCCCTTAACACCATTTTGGCTGAAATGATCCCTAGCTACTACTGGCTTTTGCTCTACAGTAATAGCTTGCACAGAATAAGCGTCAATATTATTGGTATATTCTGTAACAGTACAATTCCAATTATTAAATCTAGATACTACAGTGATTTTCCCATTGGATCTATAAGCCTCTTCCAATTTTTTTGCACTTTTTGAAATGTTCGGATATAGTTCTCCTTTTTCATTTTTATAACCCAAAAAAGTTTTTCCATCAAATTTTGCCTCATATTTTACTTTATC
>JBDLTH010000088.1:0-17149 GCA_039799165.1 Bacteroidota bacterium | reverse complement strand
GTAAGGACGATTGTTGCTCCAAGTGCCTTTAGCAGATTACGACGCTCTATGCTCATGGTTTCGGGCATAGTTAAAATTAGCTTATACCCTTTTGCAGCTGAAACAAAAGCTAACCCCACACCTGTATTTCCACTTGTGGGTTCTATAATAACACTGTCGGGTTTTAAGATACCCTTTTCCTCGGCATCAGATATCATTGCATTAGCTATACGATCTTTTATACTCGATGCTGGATTAAAGTACTCTAACTTTGCAATCAATTTAGCCTCTATATGATAGTTTTTTTCGTAGTTTGACAGTTCAAGAAGGGGAGTATTACCTATTAAATCAGTAAGTTTTTTTGCTATTTTAGCCATATCTTTTCTATTTATTAATCTTAATACGTTCTTAACAAAATTACATCAACGCTATTGTTTGTGGAATACCTTATTTGTGGTATTTTTGTTAAAGGAATCTATTTTAAATTTTCAGATAAATTAGATGTCCTAAGATAAGAAAAAGAATCAATCAAGTCTTTTAAAAGTACATGTTTAACTAAAGTATTCGATTATGGAAATATCTCAATTATACGATATATTCAAACAATATCCAATTGTTACTACCGATACTCGCAATTGCCCGCAAGATTCTATTTTTTTTGCACTCAAAGGGGCAACCTTCGACGGCAATGAATATGCAAAGCAAGCAATAGCAGAAGGCTGTAAATATGCAATAGTAGATGATGCGAACTACGCCGACGAGTCGGCTAATATCTTATTAGTAGAAGATGTACTGAAAACTTTGCAAGAATTGGCTGCCTATCATCGTCGGAAATTAAAGATCCCCGTAATCGGAATCACTGGGACAAATGGGAAGACAACATCAAAAGAATTAGTTACCACTGTACTTTCTCAAGATTTTAACGTGTTGGCGACACAAGGAAATTTGAACAACCACATAGGTGTTCCTTTGACATTGCTCAGAATGACCAAGCAACACGATATAGCAGTGATAGAGATGGGGGCAAATCATGTGGGCGAAATCAAGATTTTGTCAGAAATTGCAGACCCGAATTATGGTCTGATAACCAATGTAGGGTATGCTCATATCGAAGGATTTGGTTCATTCGAAAACATAATCAAAACAAAAAGAGAACTTTATGAATATATCGGAGGCTCTAAGGATGGTAAAATTTTTGTAGATTACGACAATACTTACCTTATGCAAATGAAAGAAGATATTACATCTATTTTCTATGGCAAAGAAGATGATCTTTTTGTATGTGGAAGGGTAGAGTCGATGAACCCATATCTGACTTTTGCTTGGAAGTTTTCTAAAAATTACCACATTGTGCCTACACAGCTTATTGGCGAGTACAATTTGACCAACGTTTTGGCAGCAGTAGCCATAGGCAAATATTTTGGTGTAAAAACACACAAGATAAGCAGTGCTATAAGCGAATATATCCCAACTAACAACCGATCGCAATTGAAAAAAACGGACAAAAACACATTGATCATAGATGCGTATAATGCTAACCCATCGAGCATGAATGCGGCTTTGACCAATTTTTTCAAAATAGATGTTAGCAATAAAGCACTCATCTTAGGCGATATGAAAGAATTGGGTGTGGACACTGAGGCTGAACACAAAAAGGTTGTAGATTTGCTTATTGCCAACAAGTTGAAGGATGTATATCTAATTGGGGCTAATTTTGGCAAAATAGAATCACCCTTTCATAAATTTAGCTCTTTTGATGATTTTGCGACTTATCTGAAAGAGCATGCCTTGAGGGATAGATATATTCTGATAAAGGGATCGAGGGGTATGCAACTGGAAAAATGTATCGATTTACTCTAAATAAAGATAATTTAATGAGAAAACCTAGTTTTATAGCAATTCTGATGATGCTGGTATCATTACCCTCATCCGTTTCTGCATGGGGTACTATAGGGCATCGTGTGATTGCCGAAGTGGCTCAAATGAATGTCAAATCATCGACAAGTAGAAAAATCAATGTGCTTTTGGACAATTTGCCCATGGCGTATTGGGCAAACTGGGCAGACTTTATCAAGTCTGATACCACAGGCGAATGGGATCATACTCATACATGGCATTATGTAAATGCACCGAGCGATTTATCAAAAAATGATTTTATCAAGCATATCAAGGAGGTAAAGCAAGATAACGTTTACAGCGAAATACCCAAACTAGTGCAAATCATAAAAGACAAGGTTTCATCGCCTGAACAGAAACGGACATCGCTAATCTTTCTCATTCATCTGATGGGCGATGCTCATCAACCGATGCACGTGGGTAGAGAAAGTGATTTAGGAGGAAATAAAGTATCGCTATTCTGGTTTAACGAACCCACCAACTTACATTCGGTATGGGATAGCAAGTTGATTGATTACGAAAAATATAGTTACTCTGAGTATTCAACTATTCTTGACACACTCACCAAAGAACACAAGAAGAGCTTCTGTACAGGATCGCTCGAAGATTGGTTGTACGAGTCGCATCTGCTAGCCAATAAAATATATGCAGGGGTGAAGAACGAAGAAAAACTAATGTACGCATACCCCTACAAGCATAAGTATACCGTAGAGCAACAGTTGCAAAAAGGAGGGCTACGGTTAGCTGCTGTTTTAGATGCTGCTTTTAAATAAACTCGTTTTAAATAGATATTTTAATAGGGTAGTGACCGAAACAATAGGATTACTGTCATATTTTTATCGTACCTTTGCACCCTCAAAAATTAGATATGCAAAACATTAGAAATATTGCGATTATCGCACACGTCGACCACGGTAAAACAACAACAGTAGACAAATTACTCCTAGCAGGACAGTTGTTCAGAGACAACCAAACGGCTGGGGAGCTTATTCTTGATAATAATGATTTGGAACGAGAAAGAGGAATCACGATTCTATCAAAAAACGTTTCGATCAATTATAAAGGCACAAAGATAAACATTATCGACACCCCAGGTCACGCCGACTTTGGAGGTGAAGTAGAGCGTGTGTTGAACATGGCAGATGGCTGTTTACTACTCGTAGATGCTTTCGAAGGTCCCATGCCTCAAACACGTTTTGTGCTTCAAAAAGCTATTGAAATAGGACTTAAGCCTATTGTGGTTATCAACAAAGTAGATAAACCAAACTGTCGCCCCGAAGAGGTACACGAGATGGTTTTTGACCTAATGTTTAGCCTTGATGCTACCGAAGAGCAACTCGATTTCCCTACAATATACGGTTCGGCAAAAAATGGCTGGATGTCTGATGACTGGAAGCAACCCACCGAAGACTTTACGGCATTGCTTGATGCTATTGTTAAACATATACCAGCCCCTCAAATATTAGCAGGCACACCTCAAATGCTTATTACATCGCTCGATTATTCGAAATATGTAGGACGTATTGCGGTAGGTCGTGTACATAGAGGCGAGTTGCGCGAAAATATGGATGTATCTCTATGCAAAAGAGATGGATCTATTGTGAAATCGAAAATCAAAGAATTACATATATTCGAAGGTTTAGGTAGAGCAAAAGTTACCAACGTTCAATGTGGCGATATATGTGCTTTAATTGGTATCGAAGGATTCGAAATCGGGGATTCGATTGCCGATCTTGAAAGTCCAGAACCATTGGCTCCTATTGATATTGACGAGCCTACAATGTCTATGCTGTTCACCATCAACGACTCTCCATTCTTTGGTAAAGAAGGTAAGTTTGTAACATCTCGTCATATATACGAGCGATTGATGCGTGAGTTGGATAAAAACTTAGCATTGCGTGTTGAGTCTACCGAAAGTGCCGATTCATGGATTGTATACGGTCGTGGAGTACTTCACTTATCAGTACTAATTGAGACGATGCGTCGTGAAGGATACGAACTTCAGGTAGGACAGCCTCGTGTAATTATAAAAGAGGTAGACGGAGCAAAACACGAACCGATAGAAGAGTTAACAATCAATGTACCCGAAGAATATTCGAGTAAGTTGATCGATCTTGTAACACGCCGCCGTGGCGAGTTGACCATGATGGAAACAAAGAATGAACGTGTTTATCTTGAATTCAAAATGCCATCACGTGGTATTATTGGCATCAATAATATTGCCCTTACTTTGTCGGCGGGAGAAGCGATTATAGCACATCGTTTTCTTGATTTTGAACCTTGGAAAGGTGATATTGAAAAACGTCAAAATGGATCAATCATAGCAAGTGAATCGGGTAACGCTTTTGCGTATGCTTTAGATAAATTGCAAGATAGAGGATCTTTCTTCATCGAGCCTCAGACCGATATTTATATGGGGCAGATTGTAGGAGAACATTCTAAAGATGGAGATTTGGTTGTGAATTTGACTAAATCGAAAAAACTAACCAACGTACGTGCTTCTGGAACAGATGACAAAGCTAGATTGGCGCCAGCCATTATCTTCAGCCTTGAGGAAGCCTTAGAATACATCAAAGAGGATGAGTATGTAGAGGTAACTCCTACAGCAATACGTTTGCGTAAAATCTATTTGGACGAAAATGACAGAAAACGTTCTTCGAAAAAATAAATAAGAATCTTAAGATTAGATCTAGAAGCGGTTTCATTTGATGAAACCGCTTTCTGTTTTTATCGTTCATCAAACCCAAATAATACTTGATATTGTATAATTAAATAACATAATATCTAGATTTGTTTACAAGAACAATTTATCTTTACTCGTGATTTGTGAAAAGTAGACTGTTTAAATTCGAAATTGGTATGGTTGATCAAATAAAGCTTTTTTTTCGTAAGGTAATGTACTTTCTCACCTTTGGCATCTGGAAGGTGGATACAGATACGAGTATCAACCCTCGCATGCTCGTTTATCGCACCATCAAATCTTTTATCTTAGCATATCGAAACTTAGATTGGTCGCTCATAAACACACGAGCTGGTGCATTGACATATAATACCTTATTATCCATTGTTCCGTTATTAGCGGTACTATTTGCTATAGCCCGAGGCTTTGGCTTTCAGAATATTGTTCAAAGCGAACTGTTCGAATACTTTGAAGGGCACCAAGAGCTTATGTCTAAAGTAATGGGCTTTATAGACAAATCCTTAGAATATGCACAAGGGGGTGTATTTGTAGGTGTCGGCATTGTATTTCTGTTATATACCGTTCTCAACCTAATGTCTATAATCGAAGACAATTTCAACTCGATTTGGAGGATAAAAAAGGGTCGCTCTTATTACCGCCAGTTTACCGACTATGTGGCTTTGCTGTTGATTACACCGATACTACTGGCGTGTAATGCGGGTTTATCTATCATAATAAGTGCGTCGGCTGAGCGTATGTTTATTGGAATGGTAATAGATCCCTTTGTTGAATTTCTGCCATTCTTCATTACCATTTTATTGTTTACTTTCTTGTATGCCTACATCCCCAACACCAAAGTAAAATTGAGAAGTGCCTTCTTTGCAGGACTGATTGCAGGTATATTATTCCAAATATTTCAACAAATATACATTGGTGGTCAGATATGGATTTCGAAATACAATGCCATCTACGGTAGTTTTGCCGCATTGCCGTTGTTGCTATTGTGGATGCAGCTATCTTGGCTTATCACCCTTATTGGGGTTGAATTGTGCTTTGCACATCAAAATGTAGGCAAGTTTAGTTTCGAGAAGGAAACCAAAAACATTAGCCGACGTTACAAGGATTTTGTAATATTACTAATTACTACTCTTATTATTAAACGGTTTGAAACAGGTGAAAAACCACTTACAGCAAATGATATCTCGACAAAGTATCGTATACCTACACGTCTAACTAGCGATATTATCTATCTATTGCAAGAGATAAACATTATTATAGAAACTCCATCAGGCAACCATATCGACCCTGCTTACATTCCGGCATTGGATATTCATAAAATATCAGCTAGTTACCTATTCGACAAAGTGGATATGTTTGGTTCTGAAGATTTCAATATCGATATCGACAAGGAGTTTGCCAATGAATGGAATCTAATCACGGAAATTCGCACAAAAATAAGAGAGAAAGAAGAAGATATATTGATTAAGGATTTGTGATATAAAAAAAGTGGAGGATTTATAAATCCTCCACTTTTTTTATTCTTTTACCTCATACCATACTTCTCCGTTTGGATTACCCGAGGCTGTATTTCGGGTACGTACTTCTCTATTTATTATATCCTTCTTTCTTAGTTTATTTATCGTTAATCGGTCAACCTGCTTGCCGTTTACATAATAGGTTGGTTCTTCACTAAGCTCTGTTGAGACAATGTCTTCTTCAAGCGTATTGTCTAATATGGGCAGACTTGTATCCTCGAAAGGTGTGGAAGTGGTGATTGTAGTTGAACGACTTACCTTATCTTGTTTACGTAAGGTTGATTTAGCTCCATTAGATAATCTTGATGACATTGAACCTGAACTACTATTTTGTGATTGCTCTTTCTTCAATTTATCCAACAAAGCTTCTACAGCTAGTGCAGCTTCTTCCATATCTTTGTATTGAGAAGGCTTTTTCTCGAAGACCGATTTTTTCGAACTCGTTTTTCTTACACTTATTTCTTTAAGTTGCGGTTCTTCGGGCTGAGTTTGTTTTTTCACCAAACTAGGCTCTTCTTTTTTCGGTTCTGGAGCTCTTGTTGCAACCACTCTTTCGGTTGTAACTTCTTTTTTAGGAGCATCATTTACAGGTATCGTAGGGATGCTGGGACTCTTTTTGATGAATATGGGATTACCTGTGGACTGTGTTCTATTAAATGTAGAGTCGGCACGAGTAGAGGGTGAATATAAATAGTCTGTACCATTATTCGAAAAATCAGACTCAATGCTTGCTACTGCAGTTTGCTCCTCTACCACCACAAACTCGGTAGGCTGTGCAAATGTTTCGGTTGAATATTCGTCGCTTATAGGTTCGTTTTCTAAACTAATAGCTCTTTTTACTATCGGTGTTTGATCTATAATTTCTTCCTGCGAAAATAAAATTGTGGTATCCCTTACACTGCTCAATTGTCGATCGTCAATATTTGCAGCTTGCGTGGATAGGTCTTCTTGTTTTTTATATACAACTAGACCCTCATCGTTAATATAAAATGTTTTGAGAGCCTTGAATTGGTTTTCAAGTCGCTTTCTTTCATTCTCGTCTATTTTAGTGCCAGAATTATTGTCTTGAGCTGAAACTAAAGACATACAGAACAGTAAAATTAAAGTAATTGAAAATTTCATTCTTTATATTTATTTCTAATTATGTAGAGTAGTACTGGTACAATATAACCAATAAATAATGTAAATTGTTTAGTGAAAAATCTCCCCCTAAGCTACTTCTTTTAGATGTAGGCTACAAATTTAACGATTATTTCCGAATATTAAAGATGCGAGAATAAAACAAGCCTAAATAGTTGTTAATTATGCTGTTGTTTTCTCCAAACTTGATATGAATTAATGATGTTTTGCCACAAGATGTATGCACCAGGTGCAATAGATGAGATTGGCTCTAAATAGCTTTGTGCCATCCAGATGGCTAATATTGTATTTTTCTGACCCAAGCCCTGTCCACCTGCTACAGTATCATTAAATTTTCTACCCAATCGTCGACCAATATAAAATTGAAAAACACATACTAGTAGTGCAAAAAAGAATAGCCACATAGCTGTCTTAAGGTGTGTATCGACTTCGAGCATCAAAAAATAAACTGTTTTGGCCGTGGCCACAATTATAGCTATATTCCATAATAGAAAGGATAAAGGCTGTGCCTTTTTTATACGAAGATGCACAGCTGGCAAGAATCTGTTAATGAGAATAGATACTATAAATGGAACAAGTAAGAGTAGAAACACACGTTCTCCGATATGGAATAACTGACCCCAAAACGACACATCGGCCTGTCTACCCAATACGCTAAAAAACAAAGGAGCTCCTACAACAACCGATAAGTTGCTGAGTAAGCAATATGCCGTAAGGCTTGCTGTGTTTCCACCTAGCATACCTGTAACCACAATGGCAGATGTAGCAGTAGGTGCAAGAATACAAATCATAGTACCTTGTGCTACCGTTAGGTCAAATGTAGCGATCAGCAGATATACAATTACGCTTCCTACGAGTTGTATTATAATTAGATAAAGATGCAATTTCGTGAAACGTACCTCTTTGAGCGAGATATTGGAATAGGCTATCAACAATATCAAAAATATCAAAACTTGTGTTATATACACTAACTGCCCCAATTGTGTGTAGAATATACCACCCAACAACATAGACAGAGGCATCAGGTATGATTTAACCTTATTGAATAAGCTCATTTCTGTTTTTTTTGCAATAAAGATATAGTTCGCACTAATTATAGGAAAACCATTTCAGTATTTCCTTTATGCTTGGTTTCTTACCATACATAAGTATTCCTACTCGATATATTTTGGCAGCAAAGGCTACAACCACAAAGATAGTTGCATACAGGATGCTTACCGATACTATTTTTTCCCATAAAGGAATATCAAAAGGTATACGCACCATCATCACAATAGGTGATGTTAAGGGTATCATGGAACACCAAAACGCCAATGGTCCATCGGGATTCTGAATACTATACATACCTGCGTATAAAGCAAAAATAAAAATGAGGGTTACTGGCATCACAAACTGTTGTGTATCTTGTGCACTATCCACAGCTGCACCAAACATTGCAAATAACGATGCGTAAATAAGGTATCCACCAACAAACAGGATGAAAAAGAAAAACAGAATCTCGCCCCAATTAATTTCACTCATCAATGCAAAATTGGTAAACATGTCTAGACCGGCAGGCAGTTCTACATTATTTCCAATTTGACTCTTTATGCTTAGTAAAACAGTTATAACAATAAACCAAATACTCAACTGGGTAAGCCCTGTAAGTCCTATGCCTATTATTTTCCCCATCATCAGATCAAAAGGGCGGACAGCAGAGATCATTACTTCAACAATTCTGTTGGTTTTTTCTTCTACTACTCCGTTCATAACCATCGCTCCATACATCAAGATAAACATATACATGAGCAACGTAAACATTGTGCCTATACTGGCAGCAATGCTTGTTGATGTTTCTTTTTCTGACCCATCTTTGCCCCATCTGAATGTTTTGACAGATATTTTTTTCGTGTTTTTTAATATCGATTGTATACCTGTTACAATTTGAGGATCGATATTCTCGGTTTCAGTAAGCTGGTGTAGTTTGTCTTCTTTGACTATTTCGGAGCACGTTGTGTTTACATAGTTAAGCAAATCTATCGGTATTTGCTTTTCTGACAGAAAGGTTGCTGCTTCTGGATTGCTTGCCAGATCGTCTGTTATTTGTAAGATACCAAAAATGGACTTACCAACTTGCGATTTTACCTCTTCTGAATCTGTGGATGCAATGTCGAAAGAGTAACCTACTGATGACCGCAACATGGGAGCATATTTACCTGTTGCATCTATAACTACAATACGTTTTGTTTCCGAATCTTTGATGCCAGATAGTAAGAGTGGCACAAAAATGATTCCGATAAACAAAATAGGCAATAAGAGTGTGAGTATTAGAAACGATTTTTTTCGAACTCTTGTCAAATACTCTCTTTTGATAATCAAGTTTAATGCTCTCATCTTTGCGTTACTGTTTCGATAAATATTTCATTCATTGAAGGAAGTTCTTCTTCAAATAGCAGTATTTCGTATTTAGCCGCAAATAATTTCAGCAACAATGAGTTTGAAATTTGAGGTTGCTTTTTGATTCTAAACTTAATTGTGTTTCCGATATTCTCTTTCGACTCGACTGTAAACATATCACTCGGAAAAAAGAATTCATTTGCCTTGATAACAATATTAAACGTGTTGCTTTTGTATTTATCTCGGATGGTGCTTACATTACCTTGTAGCACTGTCTGCGACTTGTTGATAAGCGTTATCTCATCGCAAAGAGCCTCCACCGATTCCATATTGTGGGTAGAAAGGATAATTGTTTTTCCTTGTTCTTTCAACTCCTTGATCTCATTTGTCAACAATTCGGCATTTACAGGATCAAATCCACTAAACGGTTCATCCAAAATCAGCAATTGAGGATTATGCACAACAGTAGTTATAAATTGCACCTTTTGTTGCATCCCTTTCGATAACTCCTCTATTTTTCGATCTCGCCACGATGTAATTTCAAATTTCTCAAACCATTTATCAATCTCCCTCCTCGCCTCTTTTTTGCCTAACCCCTTCAATTCGGCTAAAAAGACGGCATGCTCGCCTACCTTCATTTTTTTATACAAACCTCTTTCTTCAGGTAAGTAACCGATGTTGTAAATATCTGACTGCTTAGATGGCTGTCCATTCATGTACACCTGTCCACTATCAGGAGCCGTAATACGATTAATAATGCGTATGAGTGTTGTTTTTCCAGCTCCATTTGGCCCCAGCAATCCGTAAATACATGCTTTAGGTACTTTTATACTTACATCGTCAAGTGCGAGATGATTAGCATATTGCTTGATTATATTTTTTGTTTCTAAATAAGTCATGGAGTGAAGGTATATTGAGGCAATTTAAAATTACCGCAAGTTACAAATTACATTTGACTATAAAGTATTCTTGACAGTGTCAAAATTAGTATCTTTGATTTATGCTTGCTACAATAACAACAAAAAATATGATCAGAAAATTATTAAATCAGAATCCTCTTTTTGTTTTTGCCCTCAATGTTGAGGCGGCTGATATGTTCGACAACCTCAACCCTTTGTTTGTTGGAGTAGGAAAAGTGAATGCGGCTTATCATTTGACTAAGCAGCTGAGTATAGAGCGACCTTCAATTATAGTCAATCTAGGATCGGCTGGTAGTGGAGTCTTTGAAAGGGGAGAGGTGGTGTGTTGCACAAAATTTGTTCAACGCGATATGGATGCAACCATGATGGGTTGTAAGCCATACGAAACACCGTTTTCGAATATGGATCCTGTATTAGAGTATGGCTTTTCAGTAACTGAACTTTCAAAAGGTATTTGTGGTACAGGCGACAGTTTTGAGGTGGCTCATCAAACTCCCGATTATTCGGTGGTCGAAATGGAGGCCTATTCACTCGCTTATATTGCAAAGGCTGAGCAAATACCTTTCCTGTGCCTCAAGTATATTTCGGATGGAGCAGACCATAGTGCAGCTCAAGATTGGGAAGCTTCAATCAAAGATGCTGCCACAAGTCTACGCCAAGTCGTTGATAAGTTACGTGTCTAGAAAAAAGAAAGGATTTTATCACAGAACTGATAAAATCCTTTCTTTAGCATAGTGGAGACTTCTTATTTTTTGTCTGTTTTCTCAGCACCTGATGGACGTGCAATTGATTCGCGCATATCAGTATCTGCTTGGATATTTTGCATTTTGTAATAGTCCATAATACCAAGGTTACCACTGCGTAAGGCTTCAGCCATTGCTTTAGGTATTTCGGCTTCGGCTTCAATAACTTTAGCTCTTGACTCTTGTGCTTTGGCTTTCATTTCTTGCTCCAATGCTACTGCCATCGAACGACGCTCTTCGGCTCTTGCTTGTGCAATGTTTTTATCTGCTTGAGCTTGGTCTATTTGAAGTACTGCTCCAATATTTTTACCTATATCAATATCGGCTATGTCAATAGATAATATTTCGAAAGCGGTTCCAGCATCCAATCCTTTTCTCAATACGAGTTTCGAAATAGAGTCTGGATTTTCTAATACTGATTTATGACTGTCTGACGAACCAATAGACGAAACAATACCTTCACCTACACGAGCAAGGATTGTTTCTTCGCCTGCTCCCCCTACCAACTGCTTGATATTGGCACGTACTGTAACACGAGCTTTAGCAATCAGCTGAATACCGTCTTTGGCTACTGCGGTTACAGGAGGGGTGTCTATCACCTTCGGGTTTACTGACATCTGTACTGCATTGAACACATCACGCCCCGCCAAGTCGATAGCTGTAGCCATCTGAAAGCTAAGGTCTATGTTTGCTTTGGATGCCGAAACCAAGGCATGTACCACTTTCTCGACATGTCCTCCTGCCAAAAAGTGTGCTTCTAACTCATCGCGTGTGATTGATTTTAATCCCGCTTTGTGTCCTTCGATCATTGCATATACAATGGTGCGAGGGGGTACACGGCGGATACGCATCAAGAATAGTTGAATCAGCGAAACTCGTACGCCTGCTGATATGGCATTGATCCAAAGGAAAAATGGCACGTAGTAAAAAAATACGAGCAGTAAAATCAATAAAACAACTGCTCCCAAAATAACGAATCCGGACATAACTTTATAATAATTATAGATTAATATTTAAATTTGTTTCTTCTGATGTACAGCATCTACATATACATTGCTGTTTTCTATCTTTACTATTTCTATCGGCATTTCGGCATCAATAAACTCTCCTGTGATTGATCTCACTTCGACAATTAGATCTCTAAAAGAAGCTTTACCCATGGGGTTGAGACGTGATAATGCCACCCCAGTATATCCTATTTCTAGTTGTTTAATCTCGGTTTGGTCTACTGTCGCATCTATATTTGTATTGAGTGCGATACGATCAAGTGCATTGGATTTGATTAAAAACATAAATGCTCCTACACCTAATATAATATTGGCAGCTATGGTGATGTAGCCTACTGTATCGTTTACATAATAAAATGCGTATACAACACTCAATATCATAAGCATACCTCCTCCCAATCCTGCAATGGTGATGCCTGGGAGCAAAAATATTTCTGCCATCATTAGAGCCACTCCTAAAAGGATGAGGCAAGTTATTATTATTATTCCAAGTGTCATGCTAACCTTTGTTTTATCTGATTGAGTTTATTTCTTCGTTTCGCACCTGCTTCGCCAATTCTTTAACTTCTTGATATAGTTGAGCTTGTTCTTTTTCTAAATCTATTAATATGCTTTTAGTTAGCTCTTTCTTGTTCTCTGCTAATTGTGTATATAGATTTCGTTGTCTATCCAATTCTTTTTCGGTTGAGGTTAGAGCCTTCTGTTTTTCGATCAATAGATTATACATTGTACGGGCTTTGTTACTTCTAAAATCATTAATAGACAAATAGGTGTGCAAGTCGTTTATAACAAAGCTAAAATCGGGCAATTTTGTGGCAGGTTTAACAGCCTGTTGTTTTGCCAATTGTTTAAGCTGATCGTAGTTCACACCCTCTCTCCATGTATCTTGAATGGATGATAGTTTGGCTCTATTTTCTCGCTGCTGATCATCATCGGTACTTACTAGTTTTACTTCATCATTGGGTATGAATGTATATACACAAACATAGCCTTCGGGCTGAAAGCGATCGGTTGCAAACCAACCTATCGCTTTGCTTTCGTCATACACCAGCAGATAGTCATTTGCTGGTGAGTTGAATGGCATATTCAGTAGTTCGGGTGTTAAGTAGCTATCATTATTGAGGTTGTATCGGGTTACGTAAATATCATATCCACCCATTCCCTTTTCGTCTTTTCCTGCAAAATAGAACGTTGTACCATCTGTGAGTGGGTACATGTAATTGACATCTCCAGATAGTCCAAAATTGGTTTCGGCTACTATCTGCTCATTTCCAAAGCCAGAAATCAGTTTATCCATGCTAAGCATTACATATCTACCTTCTAAGGCTTGAGCGTAATATCTTTTAGTATGTTTTCCGTTTTCATACACTACGGTTTCTAGATCGGTAGCTGTATCAAATACCTGCTTGAAGTAGCTGAGTGTGCCTGCATCGGCAGAAAGGGCATATGCGGTCAGAAAATCGCTTTTGGGTATCACTAAACTATCTATAATCTGAATATCCTCGGTACGTGAAATAAATTGTTGCAGTTGATGAACCGATTTAAGACGGTCGCTTAATGTTGTTTCTCGTTCTTTGGGTCTTGCTTTTGCATATCGTTCATAGAAGCTTTGAGCCTCAATCAGTCGGTACGTTTTTGTGCAAATATCGCCTAAATATAAATAAGCTTCGGGCAGATTTTTTTTGGAGGCTATATGTAGGTAGTCTTCAGCTTTTTTCAAATCGCCTTGTGTTTCTACAATCGATACACCACACCACAGTGCCAATGAGGCATCCGTAGGCTTTAGTTGTAGCTCTCGCTCAAATACAGGAAGTGCTTTTGCGTATTCTTTGTTTTTATAATTGGCTTTAGCTTGGGTCAGCTCATCTGGCATCTGAGCATGTATATTTATACATGCCAGAAACAAGAAGATCAAACTTATGCTTATACTTTTCATATACTTACCAGATGTGTTGGCGTAAAAAAATTTAGAAGCAATAAACTTCAGCTAGTCAAAGATAACAAAATTATGTATTTTTTGTTATTAATGTAACTAATCTTTTGATTCTATCTCTTTACATTCTATTTTTGTATACTTGTATAAGGTTTAGGTATGCCAGCCGGATTGCACAATTGGTTCATATGTTTTACTAAATTACCTTGTTTGAAGAAATGCCTAAAATATATCCACTATCAAAAGCTGGAAGTCGGTTATTGTACAAAATCCGACACCATAGGGGGCATGGTATTCATTCTCCTTTTGTTTTTAACTTCGTTACCAAGGTTATAGAAGAGAAAACATCGTATTATGCGTATGTGGATATTAGCAACTATTTAGAACAATGTGCAATAGCTAATTATGCGGAAACTAAAACCAATCGATTGGCTTTTAAGGTAGTCAATTACTTTCAGGTAAAGCATATTTTAGAGCTGGGTGCTGGAGTTGGATTTACCACCCTATACTTAACGGTTGCATCGTCCGATACGAAGTGCTGGGCAGTAGAACTTGATCCTGAAAAGCGAGCGAAAGCGAGCCAAATGTACCAAGATTGGGAGCGTGATGTAACCTTATTCTCGGATCCGTTTCCAAAAGTGGATACTACTCTGGATTGTATTTATATCAATCTAAAAAATTACCAACCCGATTTATCTTTGCTGACTGTGTATCTGCTATCGCTAGTCGAACAAGAGTCATTTATAGTTATTGAAGGTATTAGGCTGAATAAAGCAAACATATTGTTTTGGAAAAACCTAATCAAACATGATGATGTAACCGTATCTTTGGATCTATATCATCATGGGATCTTATTTTTTGATAAAAAATATTTTAAGCGTAATTACAAACTTAGTTTTTAATAATAATTGGAAGTAATGAATAAAAGTCAAGTATATACCAAAACTGGCGATAAGGGTACAACGGCTCTTGTGGGTGGAACAAGGGTTGCCAAATCGCATGTAAGGCTAGAGGCATATGGCACAATTGACGAGTTAAACTCGTTTGTCGGTTTATTAATTTGTCAGGTGGAGGACAAGGATACGCTGGCTGTATTGGCCTTTATCCAGCACAAACTGTTTACAGTGGGTTCGTATTTAGCTACCGAAACCGAGGCTATGCCACCCAAGGCTGCCAGTATTATTACAGATGCGAATATAGAATTGCTGGAAACCGAAATGGACAGAATGGAGCATGACTTGCCCAAGCTAAAGCAATTTGTATTGCCAGGAGGAAGCGAAGCTGCTGCACGAGCGCACCTGTGCCGTACAATAGCTCGCCGAAGCGAACGTTGCATCTATAAAGTAAAGGAGGAATATCCTGTTGACGAAAATATTTTGAAGTTTGTAAACCGTTTGTCCGACTACTTTTTCGTGCTGGCTCGTAAAGAATGTAACAAGTTGGGCAACGAAATATTTTGGGATACGTCTTGCTTATAAAGAATATTATCTTATTTTTGCCGAAAATTAGACCAACTTAAATAATTATAAATCATACTATATTATGTACTGGACTTTAGAGTTAGCATCGAAATTAGAAGACGCCCCGTGGCCTGCCACTAAAGACGAGTTGATTGACTACGCTCAACGCTCGGGTGCACCCTTGGAGGTTATCGAAAACTTGCAAGAGTTAGAGGATGAAGGTGAGATTTTTGATACAATAGAGGATATTTGGCCCGACTATCCGAGTAAGGAGGATTTCTTCTTTAACGAAGACGAGTATTAAACGAAATAGAAAAGCTATCGGTAACGGTAGCTTTTTTGTATTTAAAAGCATAAAAAGGAAATATAGTGAGATGCATTCTTGTTTTTTGTTAAAACATATACATTTGCAAAATATATTAATAATGAGAATGAAATGAAAAAAACAATTTATTTGTTTGCAGTACTATCTATTATGGGCTTAATGCAATCCTGTTCTAGCGAGCAACCTATCTTAGATTCGATAATAGAGAATCAATCTCAGATGGAGGAATTTTCGATAAATATTGGTGCTTTTGAGGAGTTTAAAGTACAATCAAATGATTTACGTGCTTCTTCTTTTAAGGATGCTAACATAAAGCATATACACTATTTTGTGTACAGTATGCCAGGGGAAAAAATAGTGAAACAGAAAAACTTCTTTGATCTTGCTGATCCTGTCATAAAAGACACCTTGCCCAGAGGAGAATATAAAATTGCTATTTTAGCTTCAACATATAAAAATGAAAACTACAAAAGCAGTTATAATTTCATTACTATTGATACTCCAGATTTATTTGGGGGAAACTTTTTAGGTTTTAGTCCATCAACGGAAACAGATCTTTTTTCAACCACTTTGTAATCAATACAGAATCTACCTCAGCGAGCAATCAGATCACATTGATCACATTGAATAGAATAACTACTAAGATAGAAATCGCACCTACGGATGCACACCTAGTACCCGAAAGCATAGAGTCAGTGGAGTTTCTTTTTGCAAATACAACTGGTATGATGTTTAACCTAAGATCTAAAAGCAGTGTTTTCAATGTTGGTTTTAAAACACTTGTAACCTTAGGTGGTGCAATCAAAAGAGCCGACTTTTTAAAATCACCAAAGAAAATCCCTATACTGTATTCAGTTTGGCACCAGGTCACACAATACAATATGCAATAAAGATATTCTCCAAGCATGTAAACCCAACCGAATCGGGATTTAGAGTTATCAAAAGCTCTCATACACTTAACCCCAATACTACCTTTCGTTTAGAAGGAAATCTATTTAGTCGCCCCTTAACAAGTCGAACAAGGATATAATTTATAAAACATACTTTCCAATATTATTTCAATAATATGGGCAAGTATTATTTTGTAGATGTTCATCCTCCTTTTGAAGTTAAAAGCCGCTGCTGCAAGTAGTACATTGATACTATCGCCCGTAA
>JBDLTH010000087.1:0-22573 GCA_039799165.1 Bacteroidota bacterium | reverse complement strand
CTCTTCTGAGAATCTGTTTTACTTGGTGTCAACATAATAAATCTGCAAGAAATGATACCTAAAGATACATATTCTTGCAGATTTATACAAATATTTTACAAGATAATATATTGAATATATGTTGATTAATCCGTTATCAAGGGGCGACTAATTAATCCGTTTTTAAGGGGTGACTAGTTAAGGTATAAAAGAGTGAAAATAAGGCGAAAAATTATTATATTTAAAACGTTTAATTTTAGCAACATAATAACAATACGCCTTATGACATACATAGGTAGAGTATTCCAAGCATCAATATTTTAGAAACTCCATTACTAATTTTAATGACTGAGTTATATCCTCACACTCAAAATATCTTTAACTATTTCGGGTGTCATATTTTGTTTTTCACCCAGTTTCCACCCTCTGTTTTTCAACCTTTCTGAGACTGTTTCCACAACCTCTTCACCTAAGTTATAATCAGACAAACGGGTTTTTACTTGCATCTCATGAAAAAAGTTTTCTACTGCATCAATAGTTGCTTGTATGCGCTCTTCTTTTGATAGATTATTATAGATACCAAACACTTGCTCGCCTAATTGCACTATTTTTTCTGATTTTTGATCTTTCATTACAGACATTACACCAGGCAGTACAATAGCTAATGTTTGAGCATGATCTAATCCATACACTGCAGTAATTTCATGCCCTATAATATGTGTAGACCAATCGGATGGAACGCCACAACTAATCCACTCATTCAAAGCCCATGTAGAAGCCCACATCAGATTGGCTCTCACATTATAATCTTTCGGGTTTTCGAGAGCTTTAGGGCCTTCTGTTATCAATGTCGAAAGGATAGCTTCCGAAAACTTATCTTGAATCATGCCATTGGCAGGATACGTTAAATATTGCTCAATAACATGGATAAATGAGTCAATAACACCATTGCTTATCTGTTTGGTTGGCAACGAGTAAGTAGTTTCGGGGTCTAATACCGAAAATTGAGGATATACCAGTGGTGATCCAAAAGCTAGCTTATCTTGTGTAGCGGCTTTTGTTATAACAGCACCCGAATTCATCTCCGAACCAGTTGCTGATAGGGTAAGAATAGTACCAAATGGTATTGCTTGCTTTACTTCTGCATGCTTGCTAAGTATCTCCCAGGGGTCTCCTGCATTATAACATGCAGCAGCAACTATAAATTTTGTAGCATCGATAACAGAGCCACCACCAACAGCTAGAACAAAGTCAATATTTTTTTCTTTGATAAGAGCAACAGCTTTCATGCAAGTCTCGTAATGCGGGTTTACCTCGATACCCGAAAACTCGTACCACTCAAAACCTGCCAAGGCTGCAATCGTCTGCTCGTATACCCCATTGGTTTTGATACTACCTCCACCATAGGTTATCAATACTTTGCTACCTACTGGTATTTCTTTAGAAATATCTTTGATTGTACCTTTTCCAAAAATTATTTTGACAGGATTTGCTTTACTGAAATTATTCATTTTAGATTCAATTTATTGATGTCGTTTGGTCTCTGTTAATTCATTCTTAATATATTAGCACCTAATTGATTTAGCCTTGTGTCAATATTTTGGTAGCCTCGGTCTATTTGCTCAATATTATGAATAATACTTTTACCATCCGCACACATTGCTGCTAACAGCAGAGCGATACCTGCACGTATATCGGGCGATGTCATGGTCGTTGCACGCATATGTCGCTTGCCAGTACCAATAATAGTGGCACGGTGAGGATCGCATAATATTATTTGAGCCCCCATATCAATAAGTTTGTCTACGAAAAACAAACGGCTTTCGAACATTTTTTGATGTATCAGCACACTACCTTTTGCTTGTGTGGCTACAACAAGCAGTACACTAATAAGGTCGGGAGTCAGTCCAGGCCAAGGAGCATCGGCAATGGTAAGAATAGACCCATCAATAAATGTATCAATTTCGTATTCTTTATGTTCGGGGATGAATATGTCATCACCTCGACGTTCGACTGTAATACCCAATCGTCTAAAAGTATCGGGAATAATACCCAGATTGTCATACGATACATCTTTGATGGTCAAGCTAGATCCAGTCATGGCAGCCATACCTATAAAGCTACCAATCTCTATCATATCGGGCAATACACGATGCTTTGTGCCTCCTAATGCGGAAACGCCTTGTATACGGATTAGGTTAGAGGCTACACCAGCTATGTTTGCCCCCATACCTATCAGCATGTTACATAACTGTTGCAGGTAGGGTTCACAAGCAGCATTATAGATAGTCGTTTCACCTTCGGCAAGAACGGCAGCCATAATAATGTTGGCAGTACCTGTTACCGAGGCTTCGTCTAGCAGCATATATGTACCTTTGAGGGTATCGGCAGTGATGGTGTAGATCTGTTCTTCGTTATTGTAGTTAAAATCGGCACCTAATTTCTGAATACCTATAAAGTGGGTATCCAATCGGCGGCGACCTATTTTATCACCACCGGGTTTGGGTAGTATTGCTTTGCCAAAGCGAGCTACCAATGGTCCTATAATCATAACAGACCCTCTTAAAGAAGCACTTTTTTTCAAAAAATCAGCACTCTCAAGATACGATATATCTACTTCATCGGCTTTAAACGACCATGTGTTTTCGTTGACACGTCCAGTTTTTACACCCATATCGCCAAGTAGCGATATTAAGTTATTAACATCGAGTATATCGGGGATGTTTTCTATAATAACCTCTTCGGGAGTTAACAGCACTGCACATATTACTTGCAATGCTTCATTTTTTGCACCTTGAGGCGTTATACTACCACTTAGTCTGCAATTACCTTCTATAATAAAAGATGCCATGTATTTTGTTTAATTTATAAGATTCTTACTTCGGGTTCGAGCTGTATTTCGAAAAGATCAAACACCGCTTTTTGTATCAGTTGCATAAAACTGACAATATCTTTTCCGTTTGGCGAACCATAGTTTACAATAATCAAAGCCTGTTTCGGATAGGTACCTATTTGTCCTATTTGTTTTCCTTTAAATCCAGCTCGATCAATTAAAAAGGCTGCCGATGTTTTTATCAAATCGCCATCAGTAGCGTAGATCGGAAGATCGGGGTATATACTACTTATTTTAGTTGCCAATTGTTTTGTAATATATGGATTTTTGAAAAAACTACCACTGTTTGGAAGTGTTTTTTCGTCAGGAAGTTTTCGTTGTCGAATACGTATTATAGCATCCCTTACTTCTAGTATAGAGGGAGACTCTATGGCTTGTAATTCGTTCGTTAAATCTGCATATTTAGGTTGATAGGTATAGCTTCTGTTGAGCAAAAAAACAACAGATATAACGATATATCTATTCGTTCGCTTAAAAATACTATCACGGTATGAAAATTCACATTCTGCATTGGCAAATGAAACCACTTCCATCGTTTCGGTATCTAAAGCCACTACCTCACGTATACAGTCTTTTACTTCAGCACCATATGCACCTATATTTTGTATAGGCGATGCACCTACTGTGCCTGGTATGTAAGACAGGTTTTCGAGTCCTGCATATCCTCTTTCTACACAAAAATGCACAAAACTATCCCAATCTTCGGAAGCCATAACTTCTAAAAAAACCTGTTCCGAATCATCGTCTTTATCCGATATTTCACGAATACCAAACATCTTGAGCTTAATAACTAAGCCATCGTAATCTTTGGTAAAAAACAAATTGCATCCTTTGCCAATGATTAGTTTTGATTCATTCCGATGTTCCACCAAACAGGTCTTGAGTTGATCCATATTTTCAGGTTCACAAAACACTTTAGCTTTGGCCTCGGTTTGGAACGAATTGTATTTTTTTAATTCAGTATTGTATTGGTACATATATCATGTGTGTGGTGTCAACTTATTCAACACCTTTATTTTTGTTCTTTTTGAATAATATGAATACAGCACCTCCCACAACAATGGCAATACCTAATACCCAAAGTATCGTTTGCAAGTTGCGAATGATGAATACGATAGCGAATATCAATGTTACTATAGCCGCAATGGCAATAACTACTTGAAAACCTTTTTTTGCGTTTTCTTTAGTTGCACTACTCTGATAGTGTATATCGCGTTTTTCTTGTATGTCAGGTTCTCTGTATATCGATGTATTTTGGTCTACATTTGCAGTACTGCTCACAATCGTTTGTTTTGGCTCTGCATCCTTACCTATATCTTCAAACTCAATATATTGATTACAAGACTTATTTTCGTTAAACGATGGGCCTTCTATGGCTAAAGGTTTTACCTCTACATATTCGATGTCTTCGGGTAAATAGTGAGTTGATTCTGTTCTGTTTTCAAAAACAGGGATTGTTGTTTCTGACACCTCATCTGTTTTTCTATCAACATCATTATCTGTTGTCGGTATTTGCTCTGTAATATTATGAAGTTCCGATATGTCATTCATTACACTGTTTTGCGACCGATTTGATGTTGTTCCACTTTCTGCCAACCGGATAATAGTATCTACCCTCGATGAGGCTATTCGAGTGTCAAAATCATTATTATCGACCATTCTCATCAGTTCTGGTTCTATAGTTGGATACTTCTGGATAAGTGTTTTACAGGCATCCGAAAAATCACGAAATCGATTGATTTTCTCTAATTTTATTTTTATATCATCTGCACCCGATGATGACACTTCTAACACTTTATCAGCTATTGCTGTTTTTAAATTGTTCATAACTAGTTATTGAACTTGAATAGAATAAATTTAGCACAAAAATAAGAATAAAATCAGAGCCAATCCATTATTTGATTGACATATCCAATGTTTTCGCTATTTTTAATTGTATGCCTATATTATCGCCCACCATTTGAGATTTGTCGTAGCCAATGGCACAACTTATTAGCCAAGATTTAGTCTTGTTATTTCCATTATACGTGGCTTCGCACATCGCCGAAAATTGATCTCTAATTTTGATAGAGGGGATCAGCGGAGTTCCCCAGCTTTTGTTATAACTTACTAATGTTCGATAACTTATTTTTTGATTTACAGAACCACCTATGCCTATATGAAAAGCTGATAATCTGCTGTTGTAAATAGTTAACGAACTACCCCTATTGTAGATAGCTGATGTAAAAAGTGGGTTACCTATTGCATAACCATAATTGGTCAACGATATATAATCAATATGATTATAATAGTTGTCTCCACCGCTGACCTGCACAGGTATTTCGTCATTTTTATCCCACAAAAACGGACCCGATTGATTTTTAGAATGCAGGTATTCAAATACAATATCAGAGATCCAGTTTTTTTTTGGTAGATTAAGTTCTATTCCGTATAAACCATCGGGTATGTTTTTGAAGAACAGCCCCGAATGATCTTCAAAAAAATGCTCGTGATAGGCTTTTATCGTATAGTTTTGTTTTTTGTATTCGGCTATAAAGTGCGAACTACCGTATACATTTCCCACAATATTGACCCTGTCGGTAATATTTGCACTACTCCCTCCCGAAGTTGGGATAAGCACCTTAAAAAAATCACGCAGTTTAGCTGAGCTCTTGTACTCATATTTTCCTTTTTTATAAAAATGCCCTCCCCATTGTGCATCCATTTCTAGCCCCAATATAAAATTCCATGTGGTATTGGGTTTGTATTTTACAAAACCGTATTTTCTGTGATACAATATTTTATCAGCATAATATCCGTTGGTTGCGTTCTCTTTTTTGTATCCGTTATCAGTTTGCCAGCCATAAGCAATCCCACCCATTACGTACAATTTATTATTGGTACCATTGATGTTTATAAATTGAGGTATCGCAAATTCTACTTGTGGTATGGGACGTGCATTGTTAGACAAAGTCATACCCCCACTACTTAACAATGCATTTTTGAATAACGATTGTCTTTCTTTGGCTCCAACAGATAGGGTAGTCTGTTGGTAATTAAAATCAAAGTAGAGTTGGTGAATATAAAAATCGGCATTCAAGTTGTGCGAGACAAGCACGTCTGCCCCTCCTGATATGTTTAGGGCGTCCCAGTTTTTAGAAATCAAACTATGTAGTCTTACATACTGTTTATTTTTGCTTATTGATCCAATACCATGCCGATTGTTAGTAAGCCAAAAAGGAGTTACATCGCCATCAGACACTAAGCCCATGCCAGACAAAGTAATACGTAGCTGTTGGGGCGAGCGAGCGAGCGAGTGGACGGTGGGTGTATATCTCACCGAATCGATATTCCATTGAGGTATATTTTTGGTATTGATGGTGGCAGAATCAATCTTCCATGTATTTGTTGTATCTTGTGTGTATCCCCAAAGTGTAGATATAAACAAAAAGAGGAAGGATGTAATTATTTTGATGTGGGGCATATATTATTCTCAATATTAGAGAACAAATATAGTCAAAAAAGCAATACTTATTCAAAAATTTATTCAATGCCTAGTGGTTGATTTAAGGCTAAAATATCCACTTTTTTTATTATATTTGCGGCAATTTTTTATTCGAAAGCATTTTACGATGAACAAGAAATTTACAGAATACAATAATTTTAATTTGTCTGACATTAACAAAGAAATGTTGGATAAATGGAATACGCTCAATATATTTCAAAAGAGTCTTGATGTACGCAAAAATGCCGAGACATTTGTGTTTTACGAAGGTCCACCTTCGGCAAATGGTATGCCAGGCATACATCATGTAATGGGGCGTGCGATCAAAGATATTTTTTGTCGATACAAGACGATGAAAGGTTTTTTGGTAAATCGCAAGGCAGGTTGGGATACACACGGACTTCCGGTAGAGCTTGCTGTCGAAAAATCGCTAGGAATAACCAAAGAAGATATAGGTAAAAAAATATCAGTAGATGAGTATAACGATGCCTGTCGCAAAGAGGTAATGAAGTATACCAAAGAGTGGGAAGATTTGACCACACGCATGGGCTACTGGGTAGATATGAACGACCCGTATATAACGTACGATAACCGATATATCGAAACCCTCTGGTATCTTCTCAAAGAATTATACAACAAAGGATATTTATACAAAGGATATACTATACAACCTTATTCGCCAGCTGCAGGTACGGGTTTGAGTACACATGAGTTGAATCAACCAGGAGCTTATCGAGACGTAAAAGACGTAACTTGTGTGGCTCAATTTAAGATAGAGAATCCCAAACCTGAAATGACGGGTTTTGGTATACCTTACTTTTTAGCTTGGACTACTACACCTTGGACATTGCCGTCTAACACCGCATTGGCTGTTGGCAATAATATCGACTATGTGGCAGTACAAAGTTACAATCCGTATACCAATGATAAAATGACGGTAGTAGCTGCAAAGCTATTGATACACGCTTTGTTTAATCCCAAAGCAGCAGATCTGCCTTTAGAAGATTATAAATCGGGAGACAAGCTTATTCCTTTCAAGATAGTAGGAGAGTGGAAAGGCTCGGAACTAGAAGGGATGACTTACGAGCAATTAATACCTTGGATGAACCCTGGAGATGGTGCATTTAAGGTGATAACAGGCGATTTTGTTACTACCGAAGATGGTACAGGTATTGTTCACATTGCCCCCACATTTGGAGCAGATGATGCCAAAGTAGCCAAAGCACACGGAGTACCTCCGTTGATGTTAAAGGATGCCGAAGGTAATCTTCGCCCAATGGTTGATTTGACAGGTAAGTACTTTAAAATACAAGATTTAGATCCAATATATGTTAATGAGAATATCGATGTAGACAGCTATAAAGAATATGCAGGGCGATATGTCAAAAATGCCTATGATAGCTCGTTGACAGATGACAATAAAACATTGGATGTAGACTTGTGCGTAATGCTTAAACAAGAGGGTAAAGCCTTCCGTATCGAGAAGCATGTGCATAATTACCCCCACTGTTGGCGTACCGATAAGCCTGTATTGTATTATCCACTTGATAGTTGGTTTATACGTACAACTGCATGCAAAGATCAATTGATTGAATTGAATAAAACGATCAACTGGAAACCTCAAACAACAGGGTCGGGGCGTTTTGGCAAATGGCTCGAAAATCTGCAAGATTGGAATTTGAGTAGAAGCCGTTATTGGGGTACACCATTGCCTATTTGGCGTAGCGAGGACGGAAAAGAGGAGCTTTGCATTGGTTCAGTAGCAGAATTGTATCAAGAAATGCAGAAGTCTGTAAAAGCAGGTTTTATGACTGAAATTCCGTGGAAAGGTTTTGAAACAGGAAATTTAGATAAAGCGAATTACGAGAAATTAGATTTACATCGCCCCTATGTTGATGATATAATTTTGGTATCAGCTTCAGGCAAACCAATGAAACGTGAAACTGACCTGATCGATGTTTGGTTCGATTCTGGTGCAATGCCTTTTGCACAAGTATTTTATCCAAATATCAATGCCGAAGAATTTGTAAAAATATACCCTGCCGATTTTATAGCCGAGGGGGTAGACCAAACTCGTGGATGGTTTTTTACCTTGCATGCTATATCTACAATGGTCAAAGGCAGTGTTGCATTTAAAAACGTTGTATCTAACGGTTTGGTGTTAGATAAAAACGGCAATAAAATGTCAAAACGTCTAGGTAATGCAGTCGATCCATTTCAAACAATCGAAAAATATGGTTCAGACCCCTTGCGTTGGTATATGATAACGAATGCTTCGCCTTGGGACAATCTGAAATTTGATCTAGAAGGGATAGACGAAGTACGACGCAAGTTTTTTGGAACCCTATACAATACCTATTCGTTCTTTGCTTTGTATGCAAATGTAGATGGCTTTGACAATTCACAAGCTCAGATAGCAATAAACGATCGCCCAGAGATTGACCGTTGGGTCATTTCGCTATTAAATACATTGATAAAAGAGGTAGACGAATTTTATGATAGCTATGACCCTACTAAGGCGGGTCGTGCAATCTCAGATTTTGTAAACGATAATTTGAGTAATTGGTATGTACGCCTCAATAGAAAACGTTTTTGGGGGGGCGAAATGACACAAGGTAAGCTGTCGGCTTACCAAACCTTGTATACCTGTTTAGAAACAGTAGCTTGTTTAATAGCTCCAATAGCACCCTTTTATGCCGATAAACTATTTATAGATTTAACTTCGGCATGTGGAAAAACAAATATCGACTCGGTACATTTAGTTGATTTTCCTACATCTAATCTTTCTATTATCGACAAAGGATTAGAAGAGCGTATGCAAATAGCCCAGAGTATATCATCAATGGTGTTGGCATTGCGTAGAAAGGTGAGCATCAAAGTACGTCAACCACTAACCCAAATAATGGTACCTGTTTTAGACAAACATCAACAGCAGGCTATAGAGGCAGTAAGAGATCTGATATTGAATGAGGTAAATGTAAAGGAGCTTAAATATGTTGATAATGCAGCAGGCATACTTGTCAAAAAAGTAAAACCTGACTTTAAGCTATTAGGTCCTCGATACGGTAAAATCATGAAACAGCTCGCAGTCGTTGTCCAAGCAATGGATCAGGATTCGATCAATAAATTAGAGTCTGACGGATCATACACATTTGATGTTGAAGGACAAGCTGTAATTATCGAACTGGCTGATGTAGAGATTATTTCCGAAGATATTGAAGGATGGTTGGTAGCCAATGAAGGACGATTGACCGTGGCTTTAGATATAACTGTAACCGACGATCTACGCAAAGAAGGTGTTGCTCGTGAATTAGTAAATCGTATTCAGAATATACGTAAATCGAGTGGACTCGATATTACAGATCGCATATGTGTACAGATCAGTGATCTGGATCAGATTAGAGATGCAGTACTTGAGTATAAAGAATATATAGCAACCCAAGTGTTGGCAGATGATTTGTTGTTACAAAAAGACATTGAAGGTGTTGATGTTGATATGGATGATTTTATTCTTACTATATTAATAGATAAAGTATAAAAAAAAGTGTATTTTTACTAAACGAACAAACATTAAAAGGAGGAGGAAGTTATGAGTGAAAAAACGAGATACACAGATGAGGAGTTAGACGAGTTTCGTGATCTAATAATGAAAAAGCTAGAAAAAGCCAAAGATGAGTATGAGATGCTAAAAGCCTCTATCACTAACTCGGATGGAAATGATGTTACTGATACGTCTCCTACATTCAAGGTATTGGAAGAGGGAGCTGCAACTTTGTCTAAAGAAGAGGCAGGACGCTTGGCTCAAAGGCAGATGAAGTTTATACAAAACTTGCAAGGAGCATTGATTCGTGTCGAAAACAAAACGTATGGCATCTGCCGTGATAGTGGTAAATTGATACCTAAAGAGCGTTTACGTGCCGTTCCCCATGCTACGTTAAGTATTGAGGCGAAAAACAATGGTACTAAATAAAAAATAATAATTTGAAGTGAAGAAGAAGTAGTGAATTATACATTTAATTTTACTACTTTTTCTTTTGAGTTTTATAATATATATATGATACAAAAATTACCTAAAGCTACAATAGCCATTGTTGTAGTGATACTTATACTTACAATCGATCAAATATTAAAAATATGGGTAAAAACCAATATGGCTCTTTACGAATCAATAGAGATAACCAGTTGGTTTAAAATTTATTTCGTTGAAAACAACGGAATGGCTTTCGGTATTGAAATACTAGGCAAATTATTCTTATCCATATTTCGTATTGTTGCTGTTGGCTTTATAGGTTATTATTTGTATCAATTGGTACAAAAGAACTTTCCCCATGGTTTTATTGCATGTATATCGCTTATATTAGCAGGTGCAATAGGTAATATATTAGATAGTGTTTTTTATGGAGAAATTTTTACAGCTAGCTACCCAGGTCATGTAGCATCCCTAGTTTCTTTTGGTGAGGGCTATGCAAGTTTTTTGCATGGGAAGGTAGTAGACATGTTTTATTTTCCATTGATAGAAGGCACTTTTCCTACATGGTTGCCTGTATGGGGAGGCGAAGAATTTATTTTCTTTAGACCCATATTTAATTTTGCCGATTCGGCTATAACCGTAGGAATTTTTCTACTTATTGTTTTTTATAGAGATCTTTTGTTGACAACATTAGAAAAAGAAGAAAATAAGAAGTCATGATTACGCGGAACCTGTTATATTTAGCTTCTTTAGCTGTGTTTATCGTAGGTAGTCCATCTTGTAGCAAAAATAAGGTGATACCAAAAGATAAGATGGCTGAAGTATTATATGACATTCAGCTTGCCGAAACTATTCATCAAGTAAAGTATGAAGACTTTAAAACACGACAGCAGAAAGATGCATTGATTGAGGGTGTACTTTTGAAACATGGAATTACCCAAGCCCAATTAGACTCGTCTTTGGTTTGGTATTCCGATAATGTAGAGGTATACACTCGAGTAAATGATTCTATAATCGCCACACTCAAAAGAGAGTCTGTGGTAATCACTCAAAAAGCATCTTCATTAGGTCTGCAAAGCAGACAAGCATCCCTTATTCCAACTTATTTTTATGTAAGCAACGGTACACCTACGCTAGCATTTAATTTAGACTCTTTGCAAATACCTAAATATCCTGATTTTAGTTTTAAGTTTAATACGTTATGGCTGCCATCAAGTACGGATGCCGAATTTGCTGTTACATTTATATATGCAGATACACTTATAACCGAATCTAGGAGGTTGACTACCACAGATGTTCAATACGTGATTGCTAAACCTCAATTAGATAAGACGCTTAAACATGTTTCGGGATATATTCATCTTAACAGTCAAAAGATACCCGAGCAAAAGATATTGTTGTATAATATTCTATTAACAGATTCGATAAAACAACAAGTTAATATACCGACAGGTAACGACTCGATAAAATAATAATATTTAGAAAAACAAGAATGGCGATTGTACAAAATACAATCGCCATTCTTGTTTAATTTATAGAGCTACGTTTTAATAAACGTGTCCATCTTCTTTCAAATCTTCCCCTTTAAATTTTTTCTTTTCTAAAGAACCCCAAGCATAGAATATATATGCTAAGACAAACGGTATAAGAATGGATGCGTAGGTCATAGCAGTTAATGTAAACTCGCTCGAAGACGAATTTGTAATTGTTAATGAACTCTGCAAATCATACGTTGAAGGGTAATAGGCAGTATTGTTGTATCCAGCTAAAAGTAACAACGTACATACTGTAAGTACAGTACCAAGACCACTAAAGAAAATTCCTGAAAAGAATGTTTCAGAAATAATGGTACGAATGATTCCATAAAGAACCAAAAGTACCCCCACTAAGAATACGATTGCAACTAGTGGCATTTCGATCAAATTGGTTAAGTACTTATAAGGAGCCATGAATACTTCTTTTGTTTCAGGATTAACAGCAAAACCATCCGAAAGTAATGTCCAAATAACGAATGTCAAGAAGAACACGACAAAAGGAATTGCATTATACAATAAGAATTTACGTGAACGAGCCACTAAATCTTGATCATCAATTCTATTAATTAGAAACAAGCAAGCGATTGTTCTAGCCAAAAAGAATACGGTTAAGCCAAGACACCAGTTACGTACCTCAAATAATGCTTCGAGACCATGTAAAGGGTTTTTCCATTGACTGATAACTAGTCCTGTAATGCCCTCGCCAAGGTTCGTAATATTTCCTTTATTGACGCCAAACTCAGACCCCGTAAAGAATGTAGCAATTGCAGTTCCCACGAGGAATGTACCCAAAAGACCATTTATAAACAAAAACCATTGGTATGTTTTTTTACCCCATGTGTTTCCAGGTTTCGACATGTATTCAAAAGAAACTGCTTGTATCACAAAGCAAAACAGTAATAGCATCCATACCCAGTAAGCTCCACCAAAGCTAGTTGAATAAAAAAGAGGAAATGAAGCAAAGAATGCACCTCCAAATGTTACTAAGGTAGTAAATGTGTATTCCCATTTACGTCCTAAAGCATTGACAATCAGAAAACGGTGTTGATCCGTTTTACCTAATGAGAATATCATAGATTGCCCACCTTGGACAAAGAGTAAAAAGGCTAATATTCCAGCTAAGAGACTGATTATAAACCACCAGTAATGTTGTAAAAATGAATATTCAAACATAATTATATATCTTTAATTAATCAGCTTTAGGACCTTTTCTGATTTGGTTCAACATGATACGAACTTCAGCTATAAGAAGAGCTGTAAACAAAACTAAGAAAATAAAGAATGTTATTTTTACAGAGTTTACACTCAATGCCGAGATCGCAGCTTTAAGAGGCAAAACGTCTTGTATAGCCCATGGTTGACGACCCATTTCGGCTACTATCCAACCCGCTTGGCTACAAATGTAAGCCAAAGGCACAGCCAATATAGATAACCACAGTAGCCATTTGCTTTCTACTAGTTTGTTTTTATAGTCAAAGTACCATAATAGAGCAAAGAATAACATAAAGAAACCTCCGATGTATACCATCACACGAAATGCCCAAAACACCATTGGTATGCTAGGGATCAACTGTTCAGGTGTATCTAAATATCCATAACCAAAGTACGGATAATTTTCTCTCAATGTTTCTTTATACTTTGCAGCACTCGTTTCATCACCACTCTTTTTAGCCATTTGGTAGTCTGCTAATGCATTGATGGCAGCCTTTCCTCTTTCTTGTTTTTGAGTAAACGATAAAGCTGTACTTCCGTCTTGTAACTTGTAACCACCTTCTATAATATCTTTTATTCCAGGAACAAAAGCATCCAGTTCTCTGTAACCTAATAATGATAGAGCTTTAGGTATTTCGATTCTGAAAATATAAGGATCTACATTATCATTGTAAGATTTTTTTGCAGGATTGGGCAAAGCAACCGCAATAAGACCAGTTCCGTGTTCGCCTTCATAAAGCCCTTCCATAGCAGCCAACTTCATTGGTTGTTTTTGAGCTACATGATATGCCGATCCATCACCCGTATAAGCCGTTAATGCAATAGATACTAAACCAAATATGGCAGCAACTTTCATACTTTGTCTGGAAAACTCAATATCTCGGTTTTTGAGTATATACCATGCCGATACACCAGCTACAAATGCAGCACCCAGTACCCAACATGAAATAACGGTATGGAAAAATTTGTTCAGTGCTACAGGCGATAATGCAATTGCCCAAAAGTCATTCATCTCGTTACGCACAGTATCAGGATTAAACTCCATTCCTATAGGATATTGCATCCAAGCATTAGCTACCAGTATCCACAAAGCCGAAAGGGTTGCACCGATTATTGTAAGCCAAGTAGAAGCTAAGTGCATTTTTTTACTTACACGCTTCCATCCAAAAAACATAATCGAAATAAATGTAGCTTCCATAAAGAATGCTAACATACCTTCGATAGCTAGAGGAGCTCCAAAAATGTCTCCTACAAACCAGCTGTAATTAGACCAGTTAGTTCCGAATTGAAATTCGAGGATAAGACCTGTTGCAACACCTATTGCAAAGTTTACTCCAAAAATATTCATCCAAAATTTAGCTGTTGTTTTCCACTGTTCGTCTCCCGTACGAACATACATGGTCTCCATGATCGCCATGATCATACCAAGCCCCAATGTTAAAGGTACAAACAGCCAATGATACATAGCTGTAAGTCCAAACTGGGCTCTTGACCAATCAATAAGAGATGAGTTCAAAATTTCCATAAAATAAAGATATTTGTTAGTTCTTGATTATGTATTACTTTTTCTTATCTGTCAATTAATTCCTGTCTAACATAATCCGCTTTCGAATCACTATCTTTAAATTTTGATCCAAGAAAATTAGGAAAGAAGAAGGGGCGTAGTATCAAAAACATGATACATAGTTTTATTATTACAATTATCCACAATGTGCGTCCAAGCGTCATGCTTTTAAAGCCATCTCTGAACATCGTGAAGAAGTTGAACTTTTTTTGTATACTTTCGTCCATGGTTTTATTTAGAGTGAATATATGATTAAAATATTAAATTATGCTTGTCCTGCCGATCGGTAATTAGTAGATGTGTTTTCGAGTTTGATAGTGCCACATTGGTCTTCGTACTGATTAATATTATTACTTAGTGCCAACAATAATCTTTTGGCATGTTCGGGAGTAAGTATTATTCTCGATTGTACTTTTGCTTTGGGCAATCCAGGTAACATTCTCACAAAGTCAATAACAAACTCTGACGATGAATGGGTTATTATAGCAAGGTTTGCATATGTTCCTTGGGCTATATCTTCAGGTAACTCTAATTGTATCTGGTTGTTAAGATCTTTTTCCATATGGATAAATATTCTTTGCTAATTATTAAAAAAAGCGAATTCTTTAAGCTATTTTACAAAGAAAACTAAAACAAACCGAATGTCAAAATTTTTGGAATGTATTGTAAGCTACTATTTAAACGATCTTTCATTTTAAGAAAATATTTGATACTGACCTAGGTGGCACAAACTATTTATTAATCGTTTTGATTAGATGTAATTATTTTGATATACAATGCTTTATGTGTTTGTTTGGGTTTTGTAAGGGGCAGTAAGGTAAGCTTTAAGAATTTATGTCCCCCCTTAGTATGAAGTCCTTGTTTTACTACAAAGTTTTTAGACTAAAAAAGCGAGAACATAATTTTCTCGCTTTTTGTATACCAATTAGCACACACTTACCGTAGTTGTGCATTTAAGTCCTTCTCTAAAGCAGCCTGTATTTTTTTCATCGAATCATCTATTTGCTTATCTGTTAAAGTCTTTTCTATATCTTGCAAAACAAAGTTTACAGCATATGAT
The DNA here is from genome assembly GCA_039799165.1 of Bacteroidota bacterium. GTDB lineage: Bacteria > Bacteroidota > Bacteroidia > Bacteroidales > Dysgonomonadaceae > Dysgonomonas_A. The sequence continues at coordinate 6,876 of JBDLTH010000087.1, read as the reverse complement.
TTTTTGCCTTCGGGTACATTTTTCCCTTCGTATACATCAAATAAGCTTACCCCTTTCAGCAGTTTTTTTTCTGATTTATATGCGATTTTCTCTACCTCTTCAAACAATATATTTTTATCTAACAGCAGGGCTAAATCTCTCTTAACAGCAGGATATTTTGATATTTCGACAAAGTTAACATTGTGTTTCTTCGTCTCCTTCATGATATTATCCCAATTCAATTCAGCAAAATATACATCAGTGTTAATATCTGCTTGTTTCAATATCTTCTTAGAAACAATACCCAATGTACCTATCGTCCTGTTGCGAGTTTTAATAGTTAAAGCAGTACTATATATATCATTACGAAAAGGTTCGTATACTAAACTTGTTGTTAAACCCACTCGAACAAGAATTTTCTCTACATACCCCTTTAATAGATAAACAGAGGTTTTCTCGGCTGGTGTTGCCCAGCTATTATTGATATGATCCCCACATAACCAAAGTGCTAGGTGTAGCTCTTCTGAATACTCTTTTAAGGGTTTATTTTCATCCTTCTTTTCAGTATCGAAAAAATAGCAATTCCCTAATTCATAAAATTTTAGATCCGTATATTTTCTGTTCCTATTGTAAGCAATACTTTCCAAACCTCCAAAAAGTAATGTTTGACGCATTACATTCAGATCGCCACTTAATGGATTGAGCAATTTGACACAATTACGTGCAGGGTATGCATCTAAATTGTTATAGTACAGCTCCTTAGTTAGCGAGTTGTTCATTATTTCAAAGAAGCCCTCACCAGTCAATTGTTCGGATATTAAATTTTGCAGATCGTTACTTTTATCCGTGTCTGTTTGGTATGATAAATTCGATTTCAAGTCATTGCTTATTTCTATATTGTTGTATCCATAGATACGCAATATATCTTCTATAACATCCACATCTCGTAATACATCTACCCTGTAGGTTGGTATAGCTAAGCTTAGTATATCATCTGATTCTTGTAAAATCTCAATCTCTAAGCTTTTTAATATCGATTTAACGGTTTCTTTTTGTAAATATTTACCTATAAGTGTGTTAACTTTAGAATAAGGAAGTTCGACAATTGGTTGTTCTATTTTAACTGGATAGATGTCTTGGATATCGCCAATGAAAGTGCCTCCTGCCAACTCTTGAATCAAGAGTGCTGCACGTTTAAGTACGTATATGGTATCATTGGGGTCTACCCCTCTTTCGAAGCGGAAAGATGAGTCAGTATTTAAACCATGGCGACGAGCTGTTTTACGTACCCACGTGGGGTTGAAGTAGGCACATTCTAAAAAAATATTAGTGGTAACTTTGGTTACACCTGATTGTGCCCCGCCAAAGACACCACCTATACACATTCCTTCTTTATTGTTGCATATCATGAGGTCTTTATCGCTGAGGGTTCTTTCTACTTCATCCAATGTTGTAAACTTAGTTTCATCAGCTACTGTTTTTACAAATACGGTTTCACCTACTATTTGATCCATATCAAAAGCATGTAGTGGATGTCCTAATTCATACAAAACGTAATTGGTAACATCAACCACATTGTTGATAGGGCGTAAACCAATCAGCAACAATTTATTTTTAAGCCAATCAGGGCTTTCTTTTACAGTAATTCCTTTTACAGTAATTCCTGAATAACGTGGACATGCTTCCGAGTTTTCTACAATCACTTTTATGCCCTGCTGGCTAGTATCTGTATTAAAGGATTCGATTGAAGGATAAGTAAGAACGGGTTCTGTCCCATTTTGTTTCAGATAAGCCGCTAAATCGCGAGCAACACCAACATGTGATGCTGCATCTACCCGATTGGGTGTAATATCTACCTCCAATACATATTCGCTTTTTACATTATAGTAATCTTTAGCCAAAGTGCCCACAATAGCGTCTTGTGGCAATACAATAATGCCATCATGGCTAGTTCCTATTCCTATTTCGTCCTCGGCACAAATCATGCCAAATGACTCTTCGCCCCTGATTTTTGATTTTTTGATGGTAAATTCTTCTTCACCCGTATATAGTGTGGTGCCTATCAATGCTACTATTACTTTTTGCCCAGCAGCTACATTTTTAGCTCCACAAACAATTTGTAAGGGTGTTTCAGCCCCTACATTGATTGTGGTAATATGTAGATGATCTGAATTGGGATGGTCTAGGCAAGTCAAAACTTCGCCTACAACTAAGCCTTCAAGACCACCTTTTATGGTTTGAATTTCTTCAACTCCACCAGTCTCAAGACCTATCGATGTCAAAACTTCAGAAATTTCTACTGGAGATAAATCTGTATTAATATATTCTTTAAGCCAATTGTACGAAATATTCATCTTATTGTTGTATTTATTCTATACTATCTATACAGATAGGTGTGTTGTTACGTCTTAATTTTATTTGATAAAATTTATCCTATTACAAACAAGACTTCAAAATTACAAAATATTCTTTGTCTGCACTAAAAAACGAATCATTATACCAATGGTCTATTTAAATTTGGTTGAATAAAAAACACACTGCAATCCCATTTATTGCATCAAAGTTAGAATAAGCATATGCTTATTGTTTAATTAATAGATCGTATTTAAGTCTCAAACTGTAAGATTGATTAGGCTTTATTGAATATATTTATAAGACATAGCTTCCGAAAATAGATTTATTTTTCCGTATATTTGTACCACAAAGATAGTTGTATCATTTAACATTATCGAGATCTATAATAGTAAATTATGCTTACACTTATAACGTGGGATGTTAGTCCTCAGATTTTTGAGATTTTTGGGCGTGAAATTCGATGGTATGGTCTCTGCTGGTCAATAGGCTTACTATTGGCTGTAATGATCGTTCAAAAAATTTACGATTCCGAAAAATTGCCTCAAAAGTGGTTCGATTCACTTTTCATGTATATTGTTATTGGTCTCATTATAGGAGCTCGTATAGGTCATTGCTTATTTTACGATCCAATACATTATTTGACCCACCCACTCGAGATGCTCAAAATTTGGGAAGGAGGATTGGCTAGCCATGGTGGTGCAATTGGTATTATTATCGGAGCATGGTTATATTCTAAGAAAATCAATAAGAGTATTCTTTGGACACTGGATAGGGTAGTTGTAGCAGCAGGGCTTACAGGAGCTTTGATTCGTGTAGGTAATTTGATGAACTCTGAGATATACGGCAAGATAACAACCTTACCTTGGGGTTTTGAGTTTGTTACAGACCCAATGTGGTCTAAACCGCTATCCATGGGAGGTTCAGGTGCTTTACCTTGCCACCCAACACAAATTTATGAGGCTATTATTTATTTTGCCATTTTTGTTGTAGCGATGTATATGTACTGGAAGACAACAGCTAAAGATAAGCAAGGTCTTATTTTTGGTGTTTCTATTGCAGCTATTTTCTTAGCTCGCTTTTTCTTAGAGTATTTAAAAAATGTACAAGAGCCGTTTGAATTACAAATGAGAGCTGCTGTTGGTGTAGATATGGGACAATTGTTGAGTATTCCGTTCATTATTTGGGGTACGTGGTTAACGTACAGAGGCATGAAAAATAATGAACTAACTAAATAATAATATATTACGTTATGTTAAAACCATTCCAAATTATAGATAGTTTATATTATATTGGTGTCAATGACAGAACCAAGGCTCTATTCGAAAACTTATGGCCTTTACCAAAGGGGGTTTCTTATAATTCTTATTTGTTAGTTGATGAGAAAACTGCTTTATTCGACACAGTTGATATTTGCTATTCTGATATTTTTTTCCAAAAACTCGAAACTGCGTTAGATGGAAAGAAATTGGACTATGTAATCATTAACCATATGGAACCCGACCATTCGGGATCGCTAGGCTTGTTGAAAACAAGATTTCCTGATATTCAAATAGTAGGCAATAAGCGAACTGCCGATATGGTGAAGGGTTTTTATGGAATCGAAGATAATATTTTGATTATAGATGAAGGACAAAACCTAAATTTAGGTAAACATAACCTGGTTTTCTATCTAACACCAATGGTACATTGGCCCGAGACTATGATGACGTATGAAACTACGAACAAAATAATATTTTCGGGAGACGCGTTTGGCACATTTGGCACATTGGATGGTGGTATTACAGATAAACAGTTACACCCAGAGCGTTATTATGACGAAATGGTTCGCTACTACTCAAATGTAGTAGGTAAATTTGGCTCTCCTGTTCAGAAGGCTCTCGAAAAATTGAGTAAATTACAGATCGATTATATTTGCTCTACGCACGGGCCTGTATGGACGATACCAGAACAAATCAAAAAAGTTGTATCTATCTACGATAAACTGAGCAAGTATGAAGGTGATGAAGGTGTAGTGATTGTGTACGGAAGTATGTACGGAAACACGGAACAGATGGCCGAAGTAATAGCTGGAGAGTTAGCAAAGCAAGGTATCAAAGAGGTGATAATGCACAACGCTTCTAAGCGAGCTCATTCGTATATTATTAGAGATATTTTTAAATACAAAGGGTTGATAATAGGTTCTCCGACATACAACAACAAACTGTTTCCCGAAGTAGCCACTATTTTATCTAAAATAGAGGAGCGAGATATGAGAAATCGGTACCTATCTTATTTTGGGTCATATACCTGGGCGGGTGCATCAATAAAACGTATTGCCCAATTTGCTGACAATACTAATTTTGAGATAATAGGACAGCCAGTAGAAATGAAGCAATCAATGAATAAAGATGTTTACCTTGCTTGTGTAGCTTTAGGTAAAGCAATGGCAGACCGTTTAATTCAAGATCGACAATAATTATATTATAGATATAAAAAAATCTCTTCGATCTATTTTAGCGTTGTTTAAAATAAAAAGAAGCATTAAGCAGGTGATTTCTAAATCGCTAATAATGAAAAATTCGCTTATGTCAGCGTGTTTAATGCTAGTGAATCAGTCATATTTCAGGGAATGAAATAATGGCTGATATACTTTGTTTACCCCCCCCCATTGGAATTAAGGTTATGTGCTGAAAACGAAATGTTTAGGCTGATTCTCTAGGTGTACGGTTTCAACAAAAAATAATGATTTCGAGTTTTGAGATTTTACATAAATAAATAAGCACTTAATGTGAAGATGTTCATCAACTGGCAAAATACTGTTGTTATGTTCCCTTCCACATAAAAATTATTCAAAATAAACTGTTTTATGATTCAAGAAAACTTTATCAAATTATACGAAGATAGCTTCAAATACAATTGGGATTTGCCAGCCTTGTCTGATTATGGTACAGGAGAGGCAATAGAATATAAAGATTTGGCAAAAGAAATAGCCCGTTTACATATTCTTTTTCAAAAACTAGGCATAAAAAAAGGAGACAGGATAGCATTAATAGGTAAAAATACCATCAACTGGTGCGTTACTTATATGGCTACTATAACCTATGGTGCAGTAATTGTACCCATTCTTCAAGATTTTCCAGCAGCTAATATTCAGCATATTGTCAATCATTCCGAAGCCGAGTTGTTGTTTGTTGGCAATACGATATGGGATAACTTAGATGTTTCTCAAATGCCACTTTTAAGAGGCGTATTCTCCTTAACAGATTTGTCATCCATTGATGGAAGCAATAAAGTCGAATTCTTTTTAAAACAGCTTGACGAAGATATGCAGCACAAATATCCTAATGGCTTTGATAAAGATGATGTGAAATATGTTGAAGTAGATAATACAGAATTAGTTCTGATCAATTATACATCAGGTACCACAGGCTTTAGTAAAGGAGTGATGTTAACAGCAAACAACTTGGCAGGTAATGTTATCTATGGTAAAAAATTGAAACTTTTGTTTAGAGGAGAAAAGGTACTTTCATTTTTACCTTTGGCACACGCTTATGGATGTGCTTTTGATTTTCTTTATGCCTTATCACAAGGTGTGCATATCAACTTATTGGGAAAATCCCCTTCGCCCAAAGTTCTTTCCGCAGCTTTTGCTGATGTAAAGCCCAATCTGATTGTTTCAGTACCTTTGGTTATCGAGAAAATTTATAAAAAAGCACTGCTCCCAAAAATAGAGAAATCAGCTATAAAAATGGCTTTGAAAATACCCATTATTAAAGATCGTATTTATGCTCAAATACGAAACGGTCTGATTGAAGCGTTAGGAGGTAATTTTAGAGAAGTTATTATTGGAGGAGCCGCTTTAAATAAAGAAGTGGAAGAATTCTTATACCGGATAAAATTTCCATTTACAGTAGGGTATGGTATGACCGAGTGTGGACCTCTTATTTCGTATAGCTACAATAATGAGTTTATACCCTCTTCATGTGGTAAAATATTATCAACAATGGAGGTGCGTGTTGACTCTCTAGATCCTTATAATACCTTGGGCGAAATTCAAGTGCGTGGCGAAAATGTTATGATGGGTTATTATAAAAATTCAGAGGCAACACAAGATGCCTTTACCGAAGATGGTTGGTTGAAGACAGGTGATTTGGGTACTATTGATCAAGATGGGCATATTTATCTTAGAGGTAGAAGCAAAACGATGATTTTGGGAGCGAGTGGTCAGAATATATTCCCCGAGGAGATCGAAGCTCGACTAAACAATCTGCCTTACGTTATGGAGTCTCTCATTGTAGTTAGGGATAATAAATTAGTAGCTTTAGTATATCCAGATTATGAGGCTTTAGACTCTAGTGGGTTGTCATCAAATTATTTAGAAATGATAATGGGTGAAAATAAGACTGTATTGAATAAGATGGTTGCATCTTATGAAACAATTTCTACAATTAGTATTTATCCTACTGAGTTTGAGAAAACGCCTAAAAAAAGTATTAAAAGGTATTTATACGAAAACTAATTGTTTATTTAGTCGCCCCTTAACAAGTCGAACTAGGATATAAT
>JBDLTH010000086.1:0-4241 GCA_039799165.1 Bacteroidota bacterium | reverse complement strand
TATTAATAGCACTGATGCCAAGCTCTATACCTCTATTTCTAGTTTTACCAACATTCTGCCATACTTCAGAAGATCCATTGATGAATGGAATATTACGTTTCAATAGCAAATCTGTCGTATTCGTATTATAAAATTCTACTGAACTCGATATTCTATTATTTAAAAAGCCAAAATCAACTCCAACATTGTAAGTGGTAGAATACTCCCAGCCCAACTTTTCATTGGCTATAGCACCCAACTTGTATCCATAATAATATTTGTCTCCAAAATTATATGATGTTTGAGTCGTACCTGAGAATGTTTGGTACGGACTGATTGCAGAGTTTCCGACAACACCATAACTTGTTCTTAATTTGAGGCTATTGACCCAATCTGACTGGAAGAATTTTTCATTACTAATGATCCAAGCTGCAGAAGCCGAAGGGAAATATCCCCACTTATTACCTTTAGCCAATACGGAGGAACCATCCGCCCTGAATGCCACATTCACTAAATAGCGATTATCATAGCCATACTGAAAACGCCCTAGAAAAGACATTAAAGACCATTTCTCATACCCACTTGCTATTTTTATATCCTCAGTTGCTGTTCCTAGATTCCAGTCCTCAAGATCTTCAATGGGGATAGATTTACCTGACTCATCGGCCCAAGTAGTCTTACTTGACTGCATACTCGAAACAAGCGTTCCGTTAATGTTATGTTTACCAAAATCTCTCACGTAAGACAATATATTGTCCCAGGTTATATCGGTATTCTTTGTGTTTTTCTTCTGACCGAAATTTTTTCCTCCACCGCCATCAAATGAGTTCTTGCCATAGAATCGTTCAAGATCAGAATTCGCAATGTCCAAACCAATATTGGAACGTAGCTTCAGACCGTTGATTATACTAAATTCCACATACCCTACATTGAAACTCCTTAAGGTTGTATTCTGATTCTTATAAGGTTCATGATAATTTGCCAATAGATTCCAAGTATTATTCTGACCTACTTTATAATTCAAATTACCGTCTTGATCAAAAGGTTGAGCCAAGGGATCTACGTATACCAAATTAATACCACCGACCTTCGTAGCTCCAGAATTGACACTGTTTGTGATTCTTGAGTTAACCCCAAATTTAACATACTTATTTAGTTTATGGTCAACAGAGATGCTCCCATTCAACCGCTTGTCGTCATTTGTTCTATAATATCCTTCTTCCTTTCTATACCCTAAAGATACAATCATTTGCGTCTTCTCAGATCCATGCGATACACTCAAATTATATTCTTGATTAATGCCATCACGATACAATAGGTCTTGCCAGTCAGTGAATTGTTTATTGGCTATGATGTCCTGTGCACGGTCTCCATCCAATGCAAACACAATATCATCAGAGGGATATCCGGCATTCCAACCACCATTTTGTGAAGAACGAGCTACGTCTCGCCTGTACTGCACATAATCATCACCACTAATCATTCTGGGCATCTTCGCTTGATTGACTCCGCCATACATATTGAAAGAAACACTTGTGGGCTGGTTGATTTGTCCTCTTTTGGTAGACACTAAAATCACACCATTGGCACCTCGGCTTCCATAAATAGCTGTTGAAGCAGCATCTTTCAATACCTCAATAGACTCAATATCAGCAACTGGGATATCGCTAATTTCATTTCTTGGTATACCATCTACAACATACAATGGAGAATTGCTGGCATTAATTGAGCGATTTCCTCGTATTAAGATAGAGGGTGCTTTTCCTGGTTCTGTTGTTGCACCAATCTCAACCCCAGCTATTTTGCCTTGCAAGGCTTCTACAGCATTGGCAGCGGGCATTGTTCCCAATTTCTGACTATTTATTGACGCGACTGCACCTGTTAGGTCGGATTTTTTCATGACTCCATAACCGACAACTACAACTTCATCCAAAAATTTTGTATCCTCTAGTAACTTGACCTCAAAAAAAGTGTTGCCTTTAACTGAGATATTCTGTGTGAGGTATCCAATATAAGACACAACCAGCATGTCAGTAGAGGAAGCCTGCAAAGTAAATGAACCATCCAGATCGGTAATAGTTCCAACGGTCTCCCCCTTCAGTAGAACACTGACTCCTATCAAGGACTCCCCATTTGCATCCATCACTTTACCCGAAATCTTACCCCTTGCTTGTTGCTGTTCCGTTACTGCCAGACTTCGAGCACTGGCTGCAAAGGAATAATCAGAGTAAGTACATGCACAAATTAAAAGACCAATTGCAGTCAGAGAGCATTTCAACCTCTCTGACAGTTGTGTTTGTTTCTTCATAATAATAATTTAATTACATTCAATAGACATTAATTAATCTCTAAACCGAATTCTAATTGATATTGAAGTTTGTTTACTTCATCTGATGCAAAAATAATGCATTGAACAATCAGAAGTTTGCCTCATCTTAACGAATATTGACATTATCTTAACAAAATAGTCTCATTCCAAAAGAAAGAGCACTCACTTTAGTTTCTCATTCATTTTTTTTATTATGCTAACAGTATAATCTGTTGCAAAAGTAGAGTTTAGCCCTTGTTCTTCTTGTGCTGGATCACCAGTATAATCATCGCCCTTCTCCCAAAACACATGCTCTTTGGAAGGATTGGCAAAACCGCCCCAAGCCCAAATGTTACAGCCAGCAAACAGACCATCAGAAGCCGATTTGTCCGTAATCAACTGAAACACATATTCATAATAGGAATCTCTGGCCTGAGTACTACTTTCTTTTGTGAATTGGAAACCATCACGAGGATAGCCAAACTCCTCAAGGACTAGTGGTTTCTTATATTTACGAGCAACAGTTAGGTGCTCATCTAAATACCTTTTTGTTTTATCTTTAGCATTTTCAACCTTCTCTTGCAAACTATCCTTTGATGTCCATCTCCAGTTATAAGGCCAGATATGTATATTCATATAATCTATATTTGTATCTGCATGAATCCTCTCATACAATGCCATATCCTGCTCGCAACCTTGCGTTCCTTCACTGCCAGTAGATACAAGATGGTTTTTATCCAATGATTTAATGAGAGCTGCTACATCCGAAATCCATTTCGCAAACGGTGCTTTATTTTCATCAGAAAAAGCTCGAGGTTCATTGCCTACCTGCCAAGACATAATAGTTGGATCATCTACATATTTTATCTGAGTGTACCTATTGACTCTTGTTACCATATCCCGAACGTAATTGGCAAACAACGCTTTCGCACTATCTGATTGTTGAAATTGCTTCACATATGCCATATAGGCAGGCCATCCGTCGGTGGCGGGAACTGGTGCTTTCCCATATCCGGCCCATTGCAAATACATGGAATATCCGCCACTCCATTCCCAAGAGTTATTTAGGTAGAGTACAGCTACCATTTTTCGTTTGCCCATCTCGGAGAGCAAATAATCTAGTCCTGCCAGAATGGTATCGTTATATACCCCAGGAGCCGTTTGCAGGGTAGGTTCGACTTTCGACCGAATGCCTCGGCTACCATCTGAACCTACAAGAACGCGCAGATTGTCCATGCCGATACTTTTCAGGAAATCCAGTTCTTGATGCAACCGTTCACGATTCCCCCCTTCACCTTCCGAACCAAGGATGGCTCCGTACCAAAAGTTGGCACCCACATAATAATAAGGTGTATCACCGCGCAAGAACTGCCCGTTTTCAACGCGGACAAAGGGGGAGGTACTTGTATTCTGCTTCGATGCACAAGCACCCAGAAGAGATACGAAAAGAATAATGAGTAAAAGTTGTTTTTGCATACTATCAGATTTATGTGTGATGATGCAAAATAAGCACTATTCCATTAAAGTATCCAATACTATTTTATCCATTCATAATACAAATAGTATGATTGTTCTGTTTTATCTTCGATAATAGTATATCTTATCATCAATAAAGCAGAAGGCTGATTTCTACACCACCACATACAGCCATATATTGGTCATTTTTTCTTGCTGTTTAAGGCACATGAGCAACGAAGTTGTTTTGTATACTGAAATATTGGTAATAACTATCTTCAGCATATTGGTTAATAATACTTTCGTGAAAACATCTGCCAATCGACCTTGTTGGCTAGAATATATAAGGGGCGGGATGATTAATTAGTCGTCCCTTAATAAGTCGAACTAGGATATAATTTATAAAACATACTTTCCAGTATTATTTCAATAATATGGGCAAGTATCTTTTTGTAGATGTTCATCCTCCTTTTGAAGTTAAAAGCCGCTGCTGCAAGTA
>JBDLTH010000085.1:0-3016 GCA_039799165.1 Bacteroidota bacterium | reverse complement strand
ATTGAATTTTTGTTTTTTATTATTCTATATTTTCTTTTATGTACCTACAGTTTCCTCTATATTCATTGAAAAATAATGAGTTGAGTTCAATTACTTTTTGAACTTCTGATTATTTTGATATTTGAGTTTGGTAAATGTCTATTTTTCTTTTTGTCTTTTATTTTTCAAGAACCAAAAAAAAACATTATAATATAATATTTTTCTTTTTTATTTTCCTAATCTTTTCTTTTTTTTAAAAATAAGTTATCTGGTTGATCCTGCCAGTAGTCATATGCTTGTCCTGCGGATTAAGCCATGCATGTCTAAGTATAAATTAAATTCAAATGAAACTGCAAACGGCTCATTATATCAGTTATAATTAACTTGATATTGAGTTTTTTTAGAACCAAAAAATATAAAAAGATTACTACTTGGATATCCGTGGTAATTCTAGAGCTAATACATGCCACTATCATCTTCGGATGCATCTATTAGAAAAAGGCTTATTGATTGTAAAATCATTAAGTGAAAAATAAAAGTAATGCGGATCGTTAATCGATTTGTCAATAAAATTTCTGCCCTATCAACTTTGGATGGTAGAGTAGTGGTCTACCATTGTGATAACGGGTAACGGGGAATGAGGGTTCGATTCCGGAGAGTTAGTATGAGAAATGGCTACCACGTCCACGGATGGCAGCAGGCGCGCAAATTACCCAATCCTGAAAGAGGGAGGTAGTGACACGAAATATCAATGCGAAGCCTATATGGTTTTTGTAATTGGAATGAATAGTAAGTAGATAAGTTTGTAAGGAACAATTGGAGGGCAAGCCTGGTGCCAGCAGCCGCGGTAATTCCAGCTCCAATAGCGTATATTAAATTTGTTGCGGTTAAAAAGCTCGTAGTCGAAATAAAAAAAAATGGATAAAGAGGTTAATTAGAAATAATTAATTTAAATAATTTAATAAAGAAAATCAATGATTTTACTTTACCTTGAGGAAAATGGAGTTCTCAAAGCAGACTTCATAATGTTTAAACATTTTAGCAAGGGATAATATAATAAGACTTTTAGCACTTGGGTCGGTGTTAAATAGGAGAATGAATAAAAGAGACGGGTGGGGGCATTAGTATTTGTCGGTTAGAGGTGAAATTCTTAGATCCCACAAAGACTATCAACAGCGAAAGCAATTGCCAAACACGTTCTCAGTGATCAAGAGCTAAACTTAGAGTAGTCAAAAAGATTAGATACCTTTGTAGTTCTAAGTATAAACAATACCATCTTAAGATTAAATATTAGGTTTTAACCTTTATTTAGCATTATGTGAGAAATCACAAGTTTTTGGGTTCTGGGGGGAGTATGGTCGCAAGTCTGAAACTTAAAGAAATTGACGGAAGGGCACCACCAGGGGTGGAGCCTGCGGCTTAATTTGACTCAACACGGGAAAACTCATCAGGGCATGACATTGAAAGGATTGACAGAGTAAAAGATTTTTCTTAATTTTATGAATGGTGGTGCATGGCCGTTCTTAGTTCGTGGAGTGATTTGTCTTCTTAACTGAGATAACGAACGAGATCTTTACTTATTAGTTAGTTGGAATTAGAAATTTCCTAGTTTTTTTATTATTAAAATATATGATAGTGCGATTAATAGTTTTTAAACTATTCCTAACCATTTGAAATATATTTTAAAAACACTAAAACGAAGTTATTTCTAGTTTTTTAACTCTCTTAATATTTAAAAAAATAATAATAATAATAATATATAAAAAAAAGTAGTAATAACTGCAACTACTAAAAGGACAAAAAGCATATAGCTTTAGGAGGATAAAGGCAATAACAGGTCTGTGATGCCCTTAGATGCACTGAGCCGCACGCGCGCTACAATGATAGATGAAATGAGGAATAGTAGAATTGAAATAGTAATATAATAAGCCAAATCCGAAAGGATATAAATAAGAGGTAAACTTTAATGTTTATCGTAATGGGGATTGATTTTTGTAATTTTTGGTCATAAACGAGGAATCCCTAGTAAGCACAAGTCATTAGCTTGTGTTGATTACGTCCCTGCCCTTTGTACACACCGCCCGTCGCTACTACCGATTGAATGAGTTAGTGAAGTTTTTAGATTATTAACTTTTGAAATATTTAAATTTATTTATTTTTTTCAAATTTTATTAAAAAGATTATTAAACTTGCTCATTTAGAGGAAGTAAAAGTCGTAACAAGGTTTCCGTAGGTGAACCTGCGGAAGGATCATTAACACGTGATACTCACGTATTAACACAACCACCGTGAATTTGTTTCTAACCTATTGTTGATTGTATATAGATTGTATATGGGGAGTGCTATTGGCCGCCCTTCTTTCCAAAAGAAAGATTGTACGCCATAACCTATACAGTCGTTCTAGGTCCGCCCTGGAGTGTGCACCAACAAATAGATGATGCAATTATGACTGCTTATTAAGCCTGTAGCATAGCTTGCAGTTCATAGTGAAAATAATTAACCCCTTTCTATTATTTACTGATTTGTATGTTTATATGAATTCCTGATCTGAAAGGATTGGTTGAGTTTATATAGATGTCGTATATTACTAATACGAAACAACTCTTAGCAACGGATATCTTGGTTCTCGTAACGATGAAGAGCGCAGCGAAATGCGATACGTAATGCGAATTGCAGAATTCAGTGAATCATCAAATTCTTGAACGCAACTGGCGCCTTCAGGTCTACCTGGAGGCACGTTTCTCTCAGTGTCGGTTATACTCTCTCCATCAACTAAGTTTAATTATTTAGTCTGTGTGGGAATATGAGCGTTATGATGTTAAAGTTATATCGCTTGAAATCGAATGAGTTAGTTTCTCATGGTTGGTATTGTCCTTGAAAGAGGATTTATACCGCTGTTAACAACTTAGTGATGTGGGTAAATCATTTTCGGATGATACTTTACATCTATACTATATTGTCTATGGTTTACTGTGTAGAATATTAGCGAAAAATAGTAATAAGTTATTGAACTTCGGTTTGATGTCTTATTCTCATA
>JBDLTH010000084.1:0-38670 GCA_039799165.1 Bacteroidota bacterium | reverse complement strand
CTACCAATACCTATCGAATTGGTCTGCTGATTTGAACTGTTACGATGCTCTAATCAAATTATACTCAACTAATTTATACTACAAGATACAAAAGCAGACATGCTGTTTCGGAAAATGATTTTAACAGTGCGTTAATTTCATACAAAACTCTTGCAGAGAGGCATAATTTGAAGAATATGGTAAAAAGATCGGCTCAATGTTTCGAAAATATGAACATACCAGATAGTGCCATTACGTATTATCAACGGGTTTGGGGAATAGATTCAACCGACTCTTTTTCGGCAGCCAGCTTGATTAACCTATATCTAAAATCGGGAAAAGAAGAACTCAATGATGCGATTACTTATTCCGAATTGTATATAGCACGAGACAGTACACACAAACAAATCAATATATTGAATGGTTTGTGTTATTACGCTTCCGATTTGTATCAGAAAGCGATCGAAAAACTCGAAAAATGCTATGCCACAGGAGACAGCACACTGATAGTGAGCGGAAGGTTGGGCATTTCGTACTATTCATTGAATCTCTATGCTAAAGCTCATCCATTTTTAGTAAAAGCCTACAAACAGGATTCTACAAATAACAATGTGCTATACTGTTTAGCTAACATTAGTAATGAAATATCGGATCACAAAAGTGCGGTTAAATACTTTACTACACTTATTAGACGTGTAGTTCCTGCTGATCTCACATTATATCTATATTACAGAGGTTTAGGCAAAGGATGTAAAGGAGACAATAATATGCTTGCAGCTGTCGAAAATCTAAAAACGGCAGAAAAATATGCAGGTACAAACCTAAAGTTAAACTTGTTATACGATATGCCATATTGTATGACCACGAATTAAGGCTTGATGAGGAAGCCTTAATATATTATATCAAATATAAATATTCATTAATGCAATATTTAGAAGCACTGAAAAAGAAATCGACCGAACCCGAATTTGACGAGCACGACAAAATAGTGATGCATTCTATCGAATTTAAAATAACGAATTTGAGTAGGTACATCAAATCAATAGAAAAGAAAGGGACAACCAATAGCTTACGTAATTGACAACTTTACGCTAAGCACTTCTGTTGTTTTATCGGTTATTCGAAACCGATCATCTGCACGCTCCCCTATTATCCAAACTATTTTGTTGCCAGAAAAAAGTAGCCAAACCTTATCTTTATCAAGCAGACTAAATTTTCTATCCGAAAAATAATCACTCAATTTCTTAGATCCTTTCATCCCAAAAGGCACAAATTTATCTCCTACACTCCACCGACGAATGCTTAGGGGATAAGTCAGCTTAGCCTTGTCAAGATAAACAAGTTGATTACTACGTACGATTACAAAATCCGAGGTGTTACTAAAAGATTCGAATGTTAACACCAAAGGTTCAGTTATTTTCTTGCTATCGACATCTATTTGGTAAACAGTGTCATCTTTAGTTATACTTTCTCTGAGCATAAAACTCGCACGATCTTTTAGCAATTGGTGAGTTTTGCTGTAAAATACTTTACCTGAAAGCCCATGAATGGACTCAAATATACGATCGACTGTATCGCTATTAAACCCATATGGATATAAAATCTCGAATAATAATTGCTTGGGTTGCTTTTCGAGTAAAAGTTGCTGTATGCTGATTTTATTCTGATTAGCATCAAAAACTCGTTGTTTCGATTTTTCTATGGCATCTATATACACCTCTTGAACAGCTAATAAATGATCGGACGCATCGGCAATAGCTCGCACAACCGAAGGGTTTATAGTTTGCAGCAAAGGGAGTATATCTAAGCGTACTTTGTTACGGACAAACACATCTTGTTTGTTGGTACTATCCACTACATAATCAATATGATATGTATCAATATATGCAGCAATATCATCTTGATACAGGCAAAGCAAAGGGCGTATCACAAAACCGTTGACAGGGGGTATACCCGATAAGCCTCTAATACCCGTTCCACGTATCAGATTTATCAAAAATGTTTCTGCCGAATCGTTCAGATGATGGGCAATAGCTATGTAATCGGCATTCTGTTTTAATCTCATCTCTTCGAACCATGTATACCGAAGCTCACGTGCTGCTACCTCTAACGATACCGAGTTTTGCTTCATATAGGCATAGGTATCAAAATGAACAGAGACAAATTGAATGCCTTTTGCTTTACACTCTTTTTGAACAAAATCGCAATCTCGATCAGACTCTTCACCCCTGAGATGAAAGTTGCAATGTGCAGCAATACAAGTATATCCCAATCGGCACAGTATATCTAACAAAACCATAGAATCAGCACCTCCGCTCACACCTACCAGTATCGTTGTATTTGCAGACAATAGTTTGTGATGATCGATATACCTTTCTACTTTTTGTATAACTTGCATACCTTGTACTTTGAGTTTACTGTTCATCAGCCTTTTTACACAAAATTAGTATTTTCTTATCGTTCAACAAGGTGGTGGCAAATATATAGTCGTCCCCACCCTCTTTCAACTTCGTGTGTTTGCGTACCTCTGCTACCGACATGGGATAATTACGAACGGTAATATTGGCTTTCGAAATATTTGCCAAATGTATTTTTAAGTCCTTCTTGCTAGGAGACACTAATTGTTGCACGCTAAACCTTCGACCAGGAAAGTTTTGGATGTATCGATCAGAAGTATATAAATGACTGTTGGGATTGAGCTTTTTTATGCCAAATGCTACGGCAACACTTTTATAAGCACCACTTTTCATTATCGAGCTATTGGGTTCGTATAAGTACGCTTCAACTGTTTGTGCATAACTTATAGAAAGATCGACTTCTTCTTTGGTGGTAAATGAAAATGATTGTTTATTGGTCTCATTCAATAGATTTACACAATGAATGCTCACAGAGCCATTGGCAGGCTGAGCTTGGTTTTTTATTACAAGCAGCTCTTTGCATTCATTACCTACACTTAGAATATGAATTTCGGATATGCCCTCTAAACTGTCTAAAACATGCGATATATCGAGCATAGGAGATAGTTTGATGATTGTACGCCTTGCTTTTGCAGTCAATAAACCATCTATCTCTTTTAAGTTTGGTGTGCAATCTTCTATGAAAACAGTTTTCCGTCCTGAAACACTTCTTCTGGCAGGATCAATATATATTGTGTCTTGAAGGGTAGTAAGTAAACTAAGATAAGCTACTGCATCGGATTCTACTACTTGAATATTAGCTAAATTTAACACCTCGAAATTGTGTTTTGCCAAATCTGCCAAACGTTGTTGCACCTCAACATAAACTGCTTGGTGCATGTTTTGTGCCATGAACGAAAAATCTACACCTAGCCCACCCGTCAAATCAACCAATGTAGCCCCTTTGCAAAGTCGTGCTTTGTAACGAGCAGTCAATTCGGAAGAGCATTGCTCCATCGACAAATGTGCAGGATAAATAATATCTTGATGTGCATACCAATAGGGAAGCTTGTGTTTTGCCACTTGTCGCCCTCCAATTTGTTGCAACACATAAGGCATATCAAGCTTAGTAAAGCTATGAGTACGCAAAGCCAGTTGTCTGAGATCGTCCGACTCGTGTTGCTGAATAAAATCTTTGGTTTTCTGATCTGGATAAATCATTATTTCATCTTAACAAATTGAGCTGTCGTTGCCAAGGTATCTGCTTTAGTAGTTGTATCCTTGTCTGATGGTTTCAATGTTTTCTTTGGACGAATAAACAACTCTTTGACACTATCAAAGTCTCGCTTATAGACAATACCCAGCCCTTGTGTTTGCACTGAGGATTTATCTCCCCCAACATAATAATATTTTTCGTTATAATGGTTATAGGCTTTCAGTCGCCAAGTCCCTATCCTATTCAATAGTACTTCGATGTCAATATCACCAATAAAAGCATCGGTAGTATGCACATTGTCTCTGTAACCAAAGTTGCCATTAAACAAAAGCCTGTCATTTAGCAATCGGCTAGATAGCAACAACTCTACTTCTGTATTTGCAAACTCTGAATTGCTGGTTCGTATATTTGTACCTATTTGCCAACGGTCGTCTATCTGGCTAAGGATACGACTCAACTGTGCCGACAATGTGGCTGAAGCAACTGCTGCAAAATCGGATGTTTTTTGATCTGTAACAGCATAGCTTGGTGTATAAAATTTAGATAATAAGAGTAGGTATACAATCTGACGATTAATCATATCCTCAGTATTCATCAAACTTTTTACTTGACGTTGTATTTCGGGGTCTGCTGCGGGTAGTGCAATATCTAACTTGATATTAGGACGACGTAACAAACCTGTTATATTTAGCAAGCAATTGACAGGAACACTGTTTTGACCTGTAGATAAGGCTAAGTTTCGATCAAGATCATTCAGGTTTGCAACTACTTTGTAAATGGCATCTATATTAATATTTGCTTGAAAAGGGTCTCCTCTAAATTGAACGGAACTTCCATCTTGAATCAAAAATTTACGCTCCATTATTTTTTGGAATGTAAAGTTATAGCTCCCCTTGTTGATTTGATAAGTACCATACAACATCGGATCTTTACTTGTACCCCACACAAATTGAAGTGCTCCACTACCCGACCCTCTTAATTTGTCTCCCCCTATCGGATCCATCAAAAACTCAACAGTAGCATCGGGGGTGGCATCGACATAAAAATTGAGATTCATCTCTATACCTGAGTCTGTTTTGATTCGTTTAAGCTTATACCGATCGGCTCCATTTGCCAGCGAGTCCAACTCTCCATCTTTCGATTTATAACTTAAAAACGAATACTCGGCTGCCGTTTCTTCCATGAAATTCATATATACATGAGTGTTCTTATTGGTATGTAAATTCATATTTATATCCACCACCCGCTCGTCTCCTTTGATAACACCTGATCCCGAGCCAAATACTGTTCCATAAAACATAGGGTTTAATTTTTCGGGTGCATTATATAGCAAGAAGTTGCTAGCCGATAAATCGACATAATACATAAAGTTAGTAAAGTAATCGTGAACAACCCTACCGTTTATTTTAGCAATATTTCCTTTATCATCCTTAAAAGCAACATCTTTGAAGTAAATCAAATCTTTTTTAAGAAAAATTGTATCTGTAAAGGTATAATTGGTGTTTAAAAAGTTTATTCCTACAGTTCCCTTTTCAATAAAAGCCTCTCCCTCGACGGTTACTTCGGAAAAACTACCAAACAGGCGTACCTGCCCCTTCCCTTTGCCATTTACACCATTAAATAGGGTAGCAACATATTTATTCAGAAAAGCAATTGTTATTTCTTCTGCATCAAAATTGATAGATAACTCTTGCGTAAGTGGATTAATAAAACCTGTAATCCCTGTAATTTTCGAATCCTGATTTGTAATTTTTCCTTCCAAGTTTACTTTCAAACTTTCATTATCCAAATTACTGTAAAGTTCCAAATTCCCTAAAGTCGTATTATTGAAAGCAAAATCATCAACATTGAGATTAATACCGGCATAAGGTTTTCCTTTGATCGACGACACTTGCAAATCGCCTGTTGCACGACCTCCAAATTGGAGTGCTTCTATTGCCAATGTTTTAAACACATAGTCCAAATCTATTTTTTTGAGTTGCACATCTAGTTTCTCGCCTTCTTCTTTAGGCGAATAAATACCATCTATACGCAACTCTTGATCTCCTGCTTTACTTACAAGACCAAAATTATCAATATCGATACGAGATCCTTTGATTCGTATTTTCGATTCGTTTATAATCCATACAATATTGTTTAAAACCAACTCTCCGGGCATAAAATTTACGGCTATTTCTAACTGATTACCCTTTAGTTTCGAAAATTCGACAGAGTTAAACAGCTCGCCCTTTAACTGAGTATTATCCTTATTATAGAGCGTACTCGCCATATCTATTTTATTGTCTCTGATGCCAATATGCGTAGAAAAATCATTTGATGTTCCTTTCTTCGTTACAAAAGCCGTAGATATAGCTGCTTTTATTTGTTCTTCACTATTTTCAACAACAAGATAGCCCGCTTGGATTTTACTGCCTCCAGCTTTGAGTGATGGCACAAAAGCCTCTAACTTAAAACGATCGCTTTCGTCGTTATAAAAACCCACAATCTTGGCTGGTGTATGTACGGTTACTGGTAATTTAAAAACCTGACTAAATTTTTCTGTGTTTTTTATCGTAAAATTAAACTCCAGATTATTGGTTTTATACTTTTTCTTCTTGTTTTCTTTATAATCAACAAGTGCTGGTAGATACGCATTTATTGTTTTCTTAAAGCTTTCAACAATATCAGTAAATGAGTATGCTCCTATTACCTTTCCATCAAGCAAGTCAGACTCAACAGTTAATGTTCTAGCATCAGCCTGACCCAAAGCCTCTATTTTCAAATTATTCATTCTAAAACTTTGCCCTGATTGCTGAAAACTGATCGAGTCAGCTTTGATATAACCCTCAATATCATCAATATTCTTGCCTTTAAAATTAGCATTTACAATAAATCCAAAATACGACTCTTTATATTTTTCGGTTAGATTTAAATTGTCTAATCGTGCATTCTTCAATCTAGCATAAAAATCTAATTTAGGCACATCCTCTGATAGATCGAATAATCCATTAATATTCAATATTCCATTCGGGTCATCCACCTCTAAATTCCCATCTAAGCGAAGACCATCATAATCTCCTGATAATACAACGTTTTTATACGTATATTTATTAAATGCAATCTCTTGTATTATACCATCAACAGCCCCTTGCAACTTTCCTTTTTTAGGTTTTACAACACGAGTTTTAAGGTCAAATGATATATCTCCAATATTATTTTTTTTCAAAAGCTCTCCTAATTTAAAACTTCGAGTATTAACATGCCCTTCAAAGAAAAAGCTTTGCTCAACCTCGGCACCAAGCCCCAATATAGCATCTGCATGAACAATTCCTTTTGTCGAAGTTAAAGATCCCTCTGCTTTCATCTTTTTTAAGTAGCCATTCAATTTGCCTTCAAAAGACAATGCTCCTAAACTGAGTAATATGGGAGGTGTTTCTTTTTTCTCTTTCGAGAAATTATTCAACAACTCTACGATACCATTTTCGGATATGCTTAATGCCTCTACCTTGGCATCAATATATGTTTGCTCCTGTCTTCTTGCATTACCCACAAAACCTCTAGCCTTTAAGTGCATTTCGTCTCCATAATCTAAGGTAATATTATCAACCGATATGCTATCCAACTTGCCACGTATATCGGTTTTGAATAGAATACGATCCTGAAAATTTTCGAAAGCAGGTACAAATGCTTTAATATCCCGAAGGGCTATATAGGACGATGATATCTTGGTATCAAATACCACATTATCTAAAAAATCGGCGGGTGTAAGAAATCTTGAATAATCAAACTCACATCGGTCAAATTGCAATAATGACTTGGGCAATGTCAGTCTAAAACCTTTAATCGACAAGTGTTTACCTTGTGTTAAAACACGTACGATTAGGTTTTTAATTTGTAAACCGCTTCGCTCTTGTAATTGCAATTTCTTGATCTGAATATTCAGTGAATCTGGATTTACTGACTTAATAGCCAATTTAGCATTTAAATCCGACACATAAATATGATTAGGGTCGAACTTGTCATTTATAAATGGACGATCTTTGACATCGAACCTAAAACGTCCATCAGCCAGATTTATTGAATTTACTTTTACATCTAGTTTCGTTTTATTCAGAGTGTCTTTCGATTGAAAGGCATCAATCACAAACTGTATATTAAGAGGTGCTTTTGTACTATCCTTCGAGAGATCAACTTCAAAATCGACCAGCTTAGCTGATGTGATAACCAGTTGATTATCTAGCAACGGAAGCAACTCGAAATCAGCATATACGGTGTTCGCAGTCAATATTGTGCTATCCTTTCTATCTTTTAAGTAAACACCTTTCAGCTGTACACCATTAAAGGGCTGAATACTTAAAGACGCTATTCCTAAATCGGTATTTAATTTATTTTTGAGTTCGTTTACAATCGTATTTTTGACATAAGTCTGCACCGACGGCATATTTAATAAACCGTAGAGCAATAATATTAGTCCCGAAAAAACACCTAATATAATGAGAAATATATACTTGAATCGTCTGATAGAATATTCTTATTAAGATATACAAAAGTATAAAAAGGAACTTGAAAAGCCCCCTAGTAAAGTATATATTTAATTCTTTTTATTGAATATCATCAACACTGTTTTAATCGTCGTAGAAAATCAATCCTCTAATTTTAATTCTCTAAAAAAACGAAGCCTAAATCGAAGATATATGATAACATATCTCAATAAATTTATTTTTTTTATTAGCTTTGCCATAATTGCTAGTCAAAAAGAAACCTTATAAGATAGAACATTAATCAAAAAGTAAAAATATATGTTACAAGAATTCACTCTATCGAGAGAAAGAGCAATGATCAATTTTACGTTGAAATATTGTGATACAAAAGAAAAACTACTTAGCAGTTATGGCTTCAGAAAAGTTATAGAAGCTTTCATCATCAAGATAAAAAAAGAAGACCCTATTATATATCAATACTACATCACCAGCTTTGAGACGGATGAACACCTGAGCGAGTCTCTGATCGAGTCGTTTAAGTTGCTAACGGTATTCAATATCGAAGAAATTGTAGAGGTAGATAACAAATACTCTAACTTTTTCACAGACAAAGATCTTTTTATCGAGCTTATCGAACTTTTGTTGCACTATTGGAAAAAACTCGAAAGATATTCCATCGTTCGTAACAGCAGATTAGGGCAAGGTTTGCAAAACGTACGTTTCATACAAGCCAACGATTTATTTAACGAACTAGTTCTAAGTACAGTTCGCAGAATATTAGAAACCATCAATGGTTTTGAGCAGCGCGTACACCGCCAAATTACAGTAGGAGCAACAGCTTCGCTGACCCTGAATGATGTTAACTGGAACTGTCCATTTGAATACAAAGGTTTAACAACTATCCCCTTCATCAGTACCGTAGTCATTCGCCCTCCTTTTATTACTTATACTAAACGAAATACGAGAGACGGAATTTTTCAAGAACACAACCAAAATCCATTAGAAAATATCATTCTCAACGAAGACGATTGGTTCGTGTTTCCTGCAAAAGTGGGTACAATGCTTACATTTGTATATTTCCACAAAGATTTTATGGCTCACGGTATAGGCATAGCCAATCTGTTCGAGATGGCTAAAGAAAGTGAGTATATAGGTAAAAAACCCGACATTATTTATGTATTTGGATACCCTGACGGAATAGAAGAGAAAAGAACATTCTATTACAAAGACAAGAAAAATGATATTTTGATTGGCTATGCAAATTACTGCGATGATATAGACTATTTTGGATACATGAAGAAGATGTTATTAACACTTCACAATATTAAACAAATAGAAAAGAAAAACTTGCCAATACATGGGGCAATGGTCAACATTGTTCTTAAAAACGGAAATGAGTCTAACATCATCATCATGGGTGATAGTGGTGCCGGAAAATCAGAAAGCCTCGAAGCATTCCGTACACTGAACGAAAGATATATTCGCCACATGCGCGTAATATTTGACGATATGGGATTCTTGAAAAAAGAAGAAGATGGCACTATAAAAGGGTATGGCACAGAAATTGGTGCTTTTGTGCGTATTGATGATCTTGACCCTACTTATGCATATGAGCAACTAGATAGGGGCATTTATACGAACCCTGACAAAGTGAATGCACGCATAACAATACCTATCTCGACATACGAAGTTATATCAAAAGGATACAAAGTTGACTTTATGCTTTATGCAAATAACTATGAGGACACTGCTCAAAAAATTGTATTCTTTGACGATCTTGAGAAATCGATTAATATTTTCGAAGATGGGGCTCGCAAAGCTAAAGGTACAACCAGCGAAGTAGGTCTTGTAAAATCGTATTTTGCTAATCCATTTGGTCCAGTACAAGAACAAAACGAAACATCGGTATTGGTACGTGAGTTTTTTACCGATATGAAAAACAATGGCGTACAAATAGGTGAAATCCACACATCGCTAGCAATAGATGGACGAACCAAAGATGGTCCTAGAGACGCTGCCGAAGAATTATTCTCTTTGATAAATTCATAAGACTAGAGGAACTATTTAATAAAAACACACACATTAGGAAATTTCCTAATGTGTGTGTTTTTATTAAACATCTCATCGATTTTCACTATTACCCTAACACTAAAACGTATACCTCTGAAGATCAACCCAGCATGACACACATTTCTGTTTTAGAAATTTTTTTCAAATAGGCGTAAAAATAAAACACTTGTAAACAGGCTTTTATTTTTTATTTTGGGAAACTTTTTCGATTGTTGATAAGTTATTGTTGATATATTTGCCACATAAAACAGAAGTGTTTACTTTCGTTGTCATTATAAAATGATACTCGAAACTGAATACAATGGAATCCAAAGTTTATACATTTGACCAAGCTTATCAAGCCACTTTAAAATATTTTGAGGGAGACGAACTCGCCGCCAAAGTATGGGTAAACAAGTATGCTCTAAAAGATGCTGCTGGTAATATCTATGAAGAAACTCCTATAGATATGCACTGGCGACTAGCAAATGAAATAGCACGTATTGAAAAAAAATACGACAATAGTTTTACCGCTCAAGAGTTATTCGACCTATTTGATAAATTTAAATATATCGTTCCACAAGGAAGCCCAATGACAGGTATTGGAAACAATTTTCAGATAGCTTCGTTATCAAACTGCTTCGTTATTGGCATAGATGGGTATGCCGATTCGTACGGAGGAATAATGCACATAGACCAAGAACAAGTGCAACTGATGAAACGAAGAGGTGGTGTGGGACACGATCTTTCACACATACGCCCTAAAGGATCGGAAGTAAAAAACTCTGCACTTACCTCAACAGGTCTTGTTCCTTTTATGGAACGTTATTCAAACTCGACAAGAGAGGTTGCACAAGATGGGCGACGTGGTGCGTTAATGCTGAGCGTAGCCATTAAACATCCAGACTCGGAGTCATTCATCGATGCAAAGATGACAGAAGGAAAGGTTACTGGAGCTAACGTATCGGTGAAAATTGACGATGATTTTATGCAAGCAGTAGTAGATAATACAATCTACACACAACAATATCCTGTAAACTCAAAAAATCCTTCTTATACCAAAGATATAAACGCATCGCAATTGTGGCAAAAGATTGTACATAATGCGTGGAAATCAGCCGAACCAGGTGTATTGTTTTGGGATACCATTCTGAAAGAATCAGTTCCAGATTGTTATGCAGATCTAGGATTCAATACTGTTTCGACAAACCCATGTGGCGAAATACCACTATGCCCTTACGATAGTTGCCGCCTCTTGGCTATCAATCTATATTCTTATGTGATAAACCCATTTACTGAAAAGGCTTTCTTTGATTTCGATTTATTCAAAAAACATGTAGGTGTGGCTCAGCGAATAATGGATGACATCATTGACCTAGAAACAGAAAAAATAGAACTGATTCTTAGAAAAATAGACGATGACCCCGAAGTTGAGGAAGTAAAAAACACAGAACGAAACTTGTGGCTAAAAATCAAGAAAAAAACACTTCAAGGACGTAGAACAGGTGTGGGTATTACCGCCGAAGGAGATATGATAGCTGCTATGAACTTACGCTATGGGTCGGAAGAGGCTACAGCATTTGCGGAAGAAGTACACCGCACGCTGGCTTTAGCTGCATACCGATCGTCAGTAGATATGGCTAAAGAAAGGGGTGCCTTTGAGGTTTTTGATTTTGATAGAGAAACAAACAATCCATTCATTCACAGGCTAGGTGAAGCAGACCCTAAGCTGATAACAGACATGAGACAATATGGTCGTCGGAATATCGCATGCTTAACGGTAGCACCTACTGGCACTACTAGCTTGATGACACAATCGTCTTCAGGTATAGAACCCATTTTCTTGCCTGTATATAAACGTCGTCGCAAAGTAAACCCTAATGACACGCAAGTCAAAATTGATTTTATAGACGAAAACGGCGATTCGTGGGAAGAGTACATTGTATTCCACCACAAATTCATCACGTGGATGGAGACTAAGGGATATTCGACTACAAAGAAATATAGTAATGAGGAGATTGACAAACTCGTTGCCGAATCGCCCTACTACAAAGCCACATCGAACGATGTAGATTGGTTACAAAAGGTAAAAATGCAAGGTCGCATTCAGAAATGGGTCGATCATTCGATTAGTGTAACGATTAACCTACCATCAACTGCAACCGAAGACCTTGTAAACACATTATACATAGAGGCTTGGAAAAGTGGCTGTAAAGGATGTACAGTGTATAGAGATGGTTCTCGGTCAGGGGTATTGATTGCTGCTGATGACAAAAAAGAAGAGGATAATTGTGGCGATTGCTTTGAAAGACCACACATTGTAACTACAAGACCCAAAGAGCTTGAAGCTGATATTATCCGCTTCCAAAATAATCGTGAAAAATGGATCGCTTTCATAGGTGTACTAGATGGTCGTCCTTACGAAATATTTACAGGTCTAAATGACGATGAAGAAGGAATCATGTTGCCTAAGCAAGTGAGCAAAGGTATGATTATAAAAACACGCAACGATGATGGTGAACGTAGTTACGATTTTCAGTTCAAAAACAAGAGAGGCTATAAAACAACAATAGAGGGGCTTAACAGTAAATTTAACCCCGAATTTTGGAATTATGCCAAACTTATATCTGGAGTACTACGCTACGGAATGCCTATCGATCAAGTTATAAAACTGGTACAAGGCTTAGAGTTGGATAATGAAACCATCAACACGTGGAAAAACGGTGTAGAAAGGGCTCTCAAGAAATATTTACCAAATGGGTCGGAAGTAAAAGGACAAAGATGCCCTGTATGTGAACAAGAAACGCTTGTATATCAAGAAGGCTGTTTAAAGTGTAACAATTGTGGTGCATCTAAGTGTGGATAAAAACCCTCTTTATATTTATATATACATTTTCTAAAACTAAAAATGGTAGCCTCTTAAGAGACTACCATTTTTTATATTTATACATACAGGTATCATCTAAACAGAGTAGATTAGGTGTTACCTTTTACTCCTTTTGGTTACTAATGACTTTATTTTTTTTATCGCCAAGCCTATCAACATTGGTTGAGCAACATTCCAGAGTACGGGTGTGAAAGACAAAAGTAAATCACCAAAACCTTGCGATTTTTTTGAGACTTTAGCTGATGAACCTGAAAACAAATCAGCAACACTGCTTTTGGTAGAAGTTAATGCCGAATTTAAAAAAAGAGTACCAAAGTTTTTCTTTGCATAATCAAGATTATGCAACACCTTTTGCTTCTCCACAGCACATTCATGAATAAGTCTTGCTTTCTCTTGTCTAAGTTCTTCTAAGGCTGACAACTTAATCTTCATCATTTTCTATTTTTCGAATTAAGTGCAATGTCTGATTAAAAAAGTATCTGCGAATTTTCTTTTGGTTTAAAGCCGAGACAATCAAGATAAGAATAACAAATAGGCTCAGAATAGCAAAGCCTGCTGAATAACTATCGAGTAAACTACCCAAGAAAAGTCCTGCACCTAACAAGAGGGTAAAAAATAGGATGAGCGTAAAAACAAAAAAAACCAAACTATACAAGATATATGAAAAAGTGCTGGCTACTTTTTCATAAGTTCTTAATTTCACCAGCAACATTTTCTTTTCGATATAGTTTGACAAGTCAGCTTTAGACTCATCAATAAGCTCTTTGAAGTTTGCGTACTCGTGTTGTTTACTCTGCATCCTCAATAAAATCTTCAACTTCAGATTCTAACGCAGCTGCCGAACATTTTCCGTTGTTCTTAACTTTGTCTACGAGTTTGTTAATTTCTTTCATCCATTGCTCTTTTTTATCAGAAGCTGCAACATAACCTGCTGCTGCTCCTACTGCTGCTCCAATAGCCAAAAACAATAAGTTTGAACTAGATTTACTCATGATCTTTTTTTTATAATAAAATTAGTAATGTTATATGCTCTGTTATTTAACAAAAAAGAAACTTTTTTGTTTCATTATATTTTTCTAAAGTAATACTTTTTGCGGAAAAGTCAACTACATGCTAGCCGTAATTAACATTTACTAACAGACATCAATCTATAGCCTCACCAAAAAGTGTAGCTGAAGTACTTCCTGTTACCTTTACATGCACAAATTCGCCAATACGGTGTGTTCCTTTATCAAAAATAATTACTTTATTTTGCGAAGATCGTCCAAATAATTGTTCTTTAGATCTCTTCGAAAATCCTTCTACCAAGACTTCAAAAGTTTTTCCAATATCCCTTTTGTTACTTTCGGCAGACAATTCGTTTTGTAAATAAATTATTTCTTGCAACCGAGCTACCTTAAGCTCTTCTGGTATATTATCCTCTAATTTTTTAGCTGCATAGGTTCCTGGACGCTCTGAGTATTTGAACATAAACGACGAATCAAAGTGAACCTCACGCATCAATGATAGTGTGTCTTGCTGATCTTGATCGGTTTCAGAATGATACCCACACATTATATCGGTAGATAATCCACAATCGGGTATGATACGTTTAATAGCTGCTATTCGCTCCAGATACCATTCTCTATCGTATTTACGCTTCATTATAGCAAGCATCCGAGTGCTTCCTGACTGTACTGGTAGATGAATAAACTTACAGAGATTATCATACTTTGCGATCACCTCAAGAGTTTCGTCAGTCATGTCAGTAGGATGTGAAGTGGTAAAGCGAATACGCATCTTAGGTGCTGCTGTGGCAACCATTTCTAGCAATGCCGAAAAATCGATTATCGACCCATCTGGTCTTTCAAGTCTATACGAATTCACATTCTGCCCTAACAAAGTTACTTCTTTAAAACCCTTTTCTCGCAAATCATTTAGCTCATTCAAAATGCTTTCGGGTTCTCTGCTTCGCTCTCTACCTCGGGTATAAGGAACAATACAATAGGTGCAAACCTTGTCGCAACCACGCATGATGGAAATAAATCCCGAAATGTGATTTCCTCCAATTTTGAGAGGAATTACATCTTTGTAGGTCTCCGTTTTAGATAGTTCTACGTTAATTGCTTTTTCGCCATTTTCAGCTGCACCAACTAGGTTAGGCAGATCAAGATAAGCATCGGGTCCAACCACTAAATCAGCATGGTGCTTTTCCAACAACTCTTCTCTTACACGCTCTGCCATACAGCCTAAGACGCCTATTATCATGCCTTTTTTCTTTTTTCTTTTTATCGAATTAAAAAAATCTAGGCGCTGAATCACTTTTTGCTCCGCATTATCACGCACCGAGCAGGTATTTACAAATATGGCATCTGCATCTTCAATAGCATCTGTCATGCTATATCCACTCATTTCCATTACAGAGGCTACAACTTCGCTATCTGCAACATTCATTTGACAGCCATAAGTCTCAATAAACAATTTCTTGTCAGTCGTGGATTTAAAGTCCAGTCCTTGATTATTAGTCATATAAATACAATTTAGAATTAAATTGATACAAAGATAATTTATTTCGATTTTGTGTTCAAAATAAAGCTTACTTTAAATAATACGAATCAATAAGTTAAAGGTTTTTTCAATATTCGCTAAGCAATATAAAGTAAACAAAAAAAACCGCAGTAAGTGAGATGCTTACTGCGGTTTTATCATCGTTTGTAATCGTCGATTATTTTACTTCTTCGAAATCGACATCGGTTACATCACTATCTTTTGTTGACGATTGGCCACCTCCATCTGAAGGTCCTTGTTGTTCGGCTCCAGGTTGTCCACCTTGAGCATTGTACATCTCTTGGCTCAAATTCTGAAACAATGTATTCAATTCGTTCATTGCTGCATCAATAGCATCTAGATCTTGTGCTTTATGTGCATCTTTCAGCTTGTTCAATGCATCTTCGATAGGAGCTTTTTTCTCGGCAGGAACTTTATCACCTAGCTCACTCAATTGTTTTTCGGTTTGGAAAATCAATGAGTCTGCTTGATTCATTTTGTCAATTTTCTCCTTTTCTTTTTGATCTGAATCTGCATTGGCAGCAGCTTCGTCTTTCATTCGTTTAATTTCTTCATCGCTCAAACCTGAAGATG
Organism: Bacteroidota bacterium; assembly: GCA_039799165.1. Lineage (GTDB taxonomy): Bacteria > Bacteroidota > Bacteroidia > Bacteroidales > Dysgonomonadaceae > Dysgonomonas_A. The sequence goes on along the minus strand of JBDLTH010000084.1, from coordinate 22,563 downwards.
CTTCGATGCGTATCGATTGCTCTTTGCCAGTAGCTTTATCTTTTGCCGACACTTTCAATATACCATTGGCATCAATATCAAAAGTAACTTCGATTTGAGGTACTCCACGCTGTGCTGGTGGTAAACCATCTAGGTTAAAGACACCAATTTGTTTGTTATCTTTAGCCATCGGACGCTCTCCTTGCAATACATTGATCTGTACCGAAGGTTGGTTATCCGAAGCCGTTGAGAATGTCTCGCTTTTACGTGTAGGTATGGTTGTGTTAGACTCAATCAGTTTAGTCATCACACCACCCATAGTTTCAATACCTAAAGACAGAGGTGTTACGTCTAACAACAATACATCTTTTACATCTCCCGTCAATACCGCACCTTGAATGGCTGCACCTACGGCAACTACCTCATCTGGGTTTACTCCTTTTGAAGGTGCTTTTCCAAAGAATTTTTCAACCTCTGCTTGTACTGCAGGTATACGTGTTGAACCTCCTACCAAAATAACTTCATCAATATCGGAGGTCGAATAACCTGCATCTTTTAATGCATTACGACATGGTTCTATACAGTTACGGATAAGTGTATCTGCCAATTGCTCAAATTTAGCACGTGTCAACGTTTTTACCAAGTGTTTTGGAATTCCGTTTACAGGCATAATATATGGCAAATTGATTTCGGTAGAAGTAGTACTTGAAAGCTCTATTTTAGCTTTTTCTGCAGCTTCTTTCAAACGTTGAAGAGCCATTGGGTCTTTACGTAAATCAATAGCTTCTTCTCTCAAAAATTCTTCTGCCAACCAATCGATAATTACTTGGTCAAAATCGTCTCCACCTAAGTGTGTATCTCCATTTGTCGATTTTACTTCAAACACACCATCACCTAGCTCAAGAATCGAAATATCAAATGTTCCACCACCAAGGTCAAACACCGCTATTTTCATATCTTGGTGTTTCTTGTCCAAACCATATGCCAATGCCGCAGCTGTGGGTTCATTTACGATACGTTGTACTTTAAGACCTGCTATTTCACCAGCTTCTTTGGTTGCTTGACGTTGCGAATCGTTAAAATAAGCCGGTACTGTAATCACAGCATCTGTTACTTCATGTCCTAGATAATCTTCGGCTGTTTTCTTCATTTTTTGAAGAATCATGGCTGATATTTCTTGTGGAGTGTACAAGCGTCCGTCAATATCCACACGAGGTGTGTTATTATCTCCTTTAGCCAATCGGTAAGGTACACGTCCAGTTTCATTTTTTACTTCGTCCCACGATTCTCCCATAAAGCGTTTGATCGAATAGATCGTTTTCTCTGGATTTGTGATTGCTTGACGTTTAGCTGGATCTCCTATTTTACGCTCACCTCCTTCGATAAATGCGACTACGGACGGCGTTGTTCTTTTGCCTTCATTGTTAGCAATAACGATTGGCTCGTTAGCCTCCAATACAGCAACACACGAGTTTGTGGTGCCTAAGTCTATACCTATTATTTTTCCCATTTTAATTATTTTATTTGTTATTGATTTTTGTTTTATATAATACAATGTTGCTATTCCTAAATTGGCAACATCAGTCTATAATCAAAACTTGTGCCAAAGATGAGTAGTATTTAAATATGACAAACTGACAGTTCTATTTTAACAGATTGAATTTCATTTTTGACCAATAAACGATTTAAATATCCAATTTTTATTCGTAATATTGCAATAAGAAGATTGTTTATCTCAACGCTCCAGAAATATAGAGCACAAATTTTAGGTTATATGAAGACAATAAGAAATGAAGAACAGAGCCAATCTAGGTTCTCTATCTATCAAAAAATCATTAATGGTAGAACGACTATTATCGTGAGTAACGAGTATGGCTCGGTAGCCATAGAGTGTAACGAATCTATGCAGCAAGAATCTAAAACAAGCAGAAAGTATATATTTGATATACTAGCACCTTTATGGAAGGATATTAAATTTATGTTATCCATGTAAAAAAAACAAGAAGAAGTTATGCTTATTAGACTAAAAAAGAAGAACTAATCGGTTTATTTTCGATTAGTTCTTCTTTTTAGGATGTTTCATTTAATGCTTGCCACAACTACAAACTGCTTGTATTGGACATCCTTAAAAACGCGAAAAGGCAAACGCCCCATCAAACAGATTTTCGATGAACGTTCGTAATTAATACCCTCGATTCGTTCTATTGTATAGCCGCAACGTGTAAACATATTAATGATGCTTTTTTTAGTAAAAAAACGCAGGTGTGTTCGATCTAAAATACCTTCGTCTTTATATTCCCAACTTTGCTGAAACAACAGCTCTTTGAGCACATTAAAGTTACGCATATTGGGTATTGAAGCCACAACATACCCTCCGTCCTGCAATTGGCTCTTTATGGCAGTAAGACATGCTTCTGGGTATGTCATATGTTCTAATACATCGTTGAAAAATATGCAATCAAAATATTTGTTTGGCAATTGAAGTTTTACCTCTTCAAAAAGACCGGTTAATACCTTGTCGAGTTTGGTTTTAGCTATTTCGGCTACCTCTGTTTGCACCTCTATACCCCATGTTTCGCATCCTCTATGCTTTTTCAGGTATTCTGAAAATATGCCCGAGGCACAACCTACGTCTAATGTTCTATCTATATCTTGAGGGATAAAAGGGTATAGCTCGCTCCGCTGATATGAATAGTAATCGGGTGTTTCTTCCATAAAATAATTATTCTAATATTACAAATCAAATTTGCCCATAAAATCACTCATTCCTAAGACCAACAACTGATATAGGGCATCATTAAATACGGTCATCTCTTTTTTGTTGACAGGATACCCCCCCAACATCAATGCTTGCACATACATGATGTGTACAATAGCATTAAAGAGTGTGGCATCATCTATTACAATCAGATTTTTGACAATCTCATTGTCTTTATTGAAGCAAAGAGTAGGCATGCTTTCCTCTTTCTTTATAAAATTATGCAATGTTGCGGCAAAGGGGTTGGATGCTGTTGATAGGTTTTGGATGCTCTTATTACTCATTGCCTCATCATTGGCAACATATATGGTTGGTGTATCTATGGGGTCAAATTGTTTGAGCTGTGCCTTGCAATATTGTTGTTTTAACAAATCGTTAGCTCGCTTTTCGAACTGTATATAGCGCTCATCTTCCGATACGGCTACGTCTGTCAAAGTATCGAGTACATCTTGCGGCGTAATGCGTTCAATACAAATATCAGGAAATGTTATTTTAATTTTCTGAATCAAATCAGACTCGAAAGAGTAAGCCGCATTAATCACCGTTTTGTCTTGCGAGCCTGCAATACGACGTATCTGCCTAAAATCGTCTAAGGATGGCGTATAGTAGATCGTTTGATTATATGTTTTGATAGACAAAAATGGCATATGCCCTTTGTTGGTTTCGAAAGGAATATAATCGATAAACATTTTTAGCAAATCCCTATCTTCTATCGCTAAGGCCTTGATGTAGAAATGGTGGATGCGAATAATTTCGCTCAATTTTTCAACATCTTGCAACACTAACACTTTCAAGTAATTTTTGAAGCAATTGCTCAATTCCTTTTTGGCTTCCTTCATACTATCGTCATCCATGAGAGATTCTCTTGATGCGGTAGGACGTAAGTCGTTGGTGTTGATTATACATTTAACAAACGATGTCCACTCAGGCAATAAATTGCTAGCTTGTTCGCATAAAAACATGCGTTTAAGATATATTTTATGTTGCTTTGCTCCCGAAAACTGTACTTTATAAGGCATAATGTAGGCTACCCCATTGATTTCGCCAACTTGACTTTTGAGAAAAAACGCATCGAGGAAGTTGATATTGAATGTATTTTTTCCATACTCTAACAATTCTTCTTTGCTACTATCGGGGTTGAGCCATACAGGTGTTTTATCTACTAATACCTCTACTCCTGCATCTGTAATGAGATTTATAGCAATGGGTAAAGCACTACCAAAATAGAGTATGTTTTTGCGTAGTTCGTCAATATCAAAAAGTGGTAACCATTCTTTTTTTGGGGATAATATGACACGTGTACCTACTTGTTCCATATCCGAAATTGTTTCTACGGTATACGTACCATCGGCTTGCCCTCGCCAACAAACGGTTTTCTGACTAAGTAATGATTTGGTTTGCACCACTATCTCGTGGCTTACGACCAAACAGGATAGCATCCCGATACCAAACTTCCCGATATAGTCTTTCTCATTAAAATCACCTCGTTTAGAGCTTTGCCCTATGACCGATAAAAACTGATGTACTTCGTCTTCTGATAAGCCTATGCCATTGTCTTCAAATACGATTTGTGGGTATCCATCGACATCATTCACATATACATTGATTATTCCTTGATGTGTGTCGTCAATAGTACGTCGAGCCGTAGTGGCATCCATACCATTTTGCAACAATTCACGTACAAACACGTTAGGTGCACTGTATATGTGTTCGGATAACAATTCGATCATCCCTTTGAGGTTGACCTGAAAGAGGTATTTATTTTCGTTATTTTGTTCCATCTCCTTTTTTTATAGTACATATACATTCGTCTATTGACTACGAATGTAATTACGATGTGCAAATTTATAAAATAATCGGACATGATAGCTGTATTGTATTTATTAGCAAACGAATTCTAAAATACTAGTCGTTCTAACTAGTATTACAACAAATCCTGCTTCTCTAGTTCGAGAAGCAGGATTTGTTGTAATGTCGTTTTCTTTCATCCTAAAAAAAGTCAGACCTTAACTTGCTGCATTAATTTGCTCTATCTTCAAGAATGCTTTGGTATTACGGATATTTGTTGAGTTAGCTAAATCCGTATGCTTTACTGCACCCATCATGAAGGTCAACACATACGTTGTTTTATCGTTGACATTAGTTGTAGTCCACATATACGAGCGTTGTTCTGGAGCTTGATAGTAGACATCCGGGTCTCCCCATGCTGCATTGGCATTTGTACCAACCCACACTGCCACATCGCTATTGGTACCATCATTACCATACCAGAACCCATAATCGGGTAAAACTAAAGCATTACTTGCACTCCCGATGTTTCCCCCTCTGTACGATACATGACCATTCCACATCAAACTAACAGGTTCTGTATTGCTTCTGATCTGAAGATCTGAGTTTCCTAATTGAACCCCACTGGGTACAAAAACACGTACCGAAAATTTTCCATCAGGAGAGGTTATCACCCTGTGGTATCCACTAACACCATCATCTGTTGTGAACTGTAGAGGACCTATGGTAGCTATATGCTTAATATCTGCGGTAACAACCGTACCCACAACTGCTGTACATGTTTTAGGTGCATTGGTACCAAAACTAAGTGCAAATCTTGCTCCTGTAGGAGAATCTTGAGCAGGTGTACCCGTTACATCGTATACCAAAAAACCTACACCATGCTCTAATTTACCTGCTTTCAAGGTTGCTGTTAATCCTGTATTTCCTGTTGAGGCTATTGGCTTGCCAATAGAATATTTACCTGCATTACCTCCTGTATAAGGAACTTTCAACAGACCTCTAAATGCGACTCCTCGTTTCAACTCTGATGGTTCTAAAGTTGCTTCGATACAAACTAATTGGTCTATTTCGGGAAGTACTGCCGAAGATTCTTCAATAGATCTCCACTCCGAACCATTCCAAAAATAATAACCTTGTGGCAAGTTTGAACCGATATTATATACTAAAAGACCTGTTGCTTGACCTGGGATTCCATCCAAATCTAAGGTCGTAGATGTTAAATTTACCCTAGGGGGTAAAAATCCTTTGTCTGTACTTGTAATATCCAAAATAGAAGATGGGTCGGGAGTGACGGTGTTTACACCTATTTGTTGAGCATTCAAAGAGCCTGAAGCTAAAGAGAGACAACTTAAAACAAAAGACAAACATTTCTTTCTCATAACTTTTCAAAATAAAATTAGTTTCACAACGAGTTGAAATCTGAAAAGTGCCGATACAACCGAAAACAATACAGCGCAGACGCTTTAAACGACACTTTATCTTCAATATCAGATAACGATCTTCGATAATTGATAATCATAAAACAACTATTTGCGATAATCGTTTCTAAAGAGTTCGTTTTTTGATATAAAATAAATTTTTCACATGTTGATTAACTATTTATTTTGTTTATTGTGAAAATAATAAAAACAACAACGTGATTATATCAATCTATTTAATGCCATCGAATCTTATAAACAACCTTGGCAAATAGAAACTGCTTTTAGAGCTTTAAAATCAAGTGGATACAATATTACTCATACACATTTGACTGATATAAAAAGAATTGAAAAACTACTAGCAATTGTGTTGTTGACTTTTTTGTGGGCATATAAATTAGGAATCTATCTCCTCCAAAACGTAAAGAAAATCAGAATATTAAAACATGGATATAGAGCTAAAAGCCTCTTTAAATACGGGTTATAACACATCGCAAATACCTTGTTAAATCCATATAAAGGAAAGGTTTTTTATGTTTTGTCATGTACTTAAGTATTTTTTCATAACTTGCATCAAAGTTCTTCGTATCGTTGAATTAATTGGAAACTAAACAAAATACATCTATTCTATTTGATAACGTGCAACTTTACTGAATCGTAATATTAATGTACTATGAGTTAACTATTGTCTACAATGAGTATTATTTATGAAATAATTTCGGATAGCCGAGTTATAATTGATAACAATGAAGTATTTAATGATCAAGTAAAGCAACAGTGGGAGCTTACTTTTGAGAGAAGGCTGGGAACTTACGATTTCTATCTCACCATAGAGATAAAGCAGTTTCCCAAGGGCAATTCTTCAGAAATGAAACCTATGTACAACTTGTTGGATATAGTAATAAAGCCCTCCGCCAAAATTCGTCTAACCATAGATGGAGATGGTGAATTTAAAGGTCTCAATAATCAATCCGAAATTTTAGCCTCTTGGGTCAATTGCAAAAAAGACATTTTAGACAAATTTGGTGAAGACAATAATATCCTAAAAATGGTGGAAAACCTCGAATACAGTTTCGAAAACTATGTTGTTGAGATAAGCACATCCGTCTACTATTTTATTTTGTTATCGCAGTGGAAGAGGAAAAAGAAATTAACACTCAAAACCCGCTCTACTGTTCATGATGGCGATAGCGTGAATATTGAAGTTGTCTGTAAAGACAAAACAAAAGACAAAGACAACCAAACACATTGGATACACAAAGGAGAAGGAGAGATTCGTCATTATTCGAGGTTTAAGAAACTATACGAACAACAACTCAAGCAATACGCTCATGCCCCATTCGATTATAAGTATTGCATGAGCACCGAATATATTTGGGGCGAAAAAAAGACAGTCTTTAATCTGTTCCAAAAATCTGTAACCTATATCGAAGAACAGGCGAGCGATGGATACAAATATTGCAACACAATACAATTCAAACTAATTGATAATGAATAATATACATGGATGGAAAAAGATATGTAGTTGATGGAAACTGGGCTGTATGTACCGATGGTCAAATACAACAAGGCATTGTTGTAAACAGTCAAAATACGATATTCGCCAGCAAACAGAATAAGTTGGTGGCAACCCTCCCAGATCGCATGATAATGAATTTTAACTGTGCCAAGCTTATCAATGCCGCTGCTATAGTAGGCACCATTGTAGGGGCTGCCGCTGGGGCTTTTATGGGTATGAAGCTAGGGCTGGCTATGGGTAGTGTTTTCGGACCCATTGGTGCAGTAGTAGGCGGTGTAGTGGGAGCTATAGCAGGTGCAGTAGTGGGTGGGCTTACTGGCTCTGCCGTTGCCAGCAAAGTTGCCCGTAAGGCTATCAATACATTCGTGCCTTGCTTTTGTGCTATACTTACCAAAGCATCTCCGTGGAGCAGTGTACACGAAAGAGTTCTTCTTACCACACATCCGGCACTGATGCCCGATGCTACCGTACCCTGCATGTTGGGCGGACTTGTGTCGTTGGCTATACCCGATATGGAAAAAGCCATACAAATGGCAAATGCGTCGATGTTTATATATTGTGATAAGGACGAAAACAACGACAGTCAATTTGATAACTATGGTGGGCAGACTTTCGAAGATTTCGAAAAATACAATCCCGAACAATTTGGCTGGAAAGAAATGGATCCCAACTCCGACATGATTAAGAACATAGCTGCAAATTCCCGTGTTAAATACAAAGAATACATTATGGTAGATAGTATGGGCAACAAACATGTGCATCATTATTTTTATGATAAACAGACAGGAACCAAGACAGGTATATACCAGACACCCCAAGGCGAGACGGTATTGGTATCTCGTGGTACACACAACAGCGAAGAAATATCGAGTGGCAGAGACTGGGTGGATGACAATGCCAAACAAGGAATATTGGGCGAAAGCGACCAGTACGACCAAGATGCAAGAATAGCTGAATATACGAGGGAAGAGATAGGCAATGATGCCAAACTTATCACCACAGGGCATTCTATGGCGGGGGGTAAATCGGCTCTTGCTGGAGCAACAGGAAAATCGGACGACACTTACGCCTTCAATGCCGCTGGCGTACACCACAACATGTTTGCCAAGCATGATAAGAGTGCTACCGATGCTGCACATGTATACAGTTTTTCGTCTAATTACGATCAGCTTACGCTTGCCAACGACAATCTGTCCATTGCCCCCAATACGGCAGGCAAACGCATTGTGTTGAATATAGAGGCTACACCGATCAACAGTTTGGCAGACATAAAAAAATGGTTCGAAAACGGACACGATCTTCCCTACCTGATAGCAGAAATGGAGAAAATTCCTCGTGTCAATCTATTTGCCTTAGACGATTAATCCCCCCCTATTATGAAAAAATTTCTATTATTTTCTTTATTATTATCACTAATTGGCTGTACCATGAAAAAAGGAACAAGATATAGTCCTGAGAAATATTTTTCGCAGGAAGAAATGCCCATAGCCCAAGCTATCTATGATGAAAACAAGAGTGAGCTAAGAAGGCTTTTGAAGATGAAAGCAATAGATATCAACAAACCAGGTAAAGAAGGCTACACCTATTTGCAATATGCTATTGAACAAAGGGCTTACGATATCGTGAAAGAATTGTTAGAAAATGGTGCTGACCCCAATGTATTGTCTCCTACAACTTATGTACCTGGAGCTGGAAAACAATCGAAACCCAGTGATGACATATGTATAGAAACAGTTTGTTATAGCAGATACAACATCAAGTATCTGAAACTGCTGGTAAAATATGGAGCCAATATAAATGACAAAAGAGTGGGTGCACCATTGTCTCAAGCAATAGTTGGAGACCAAACCGATAAAATAGATTTTTTATTAAAAAATGGGGCGGATGTAAATATTGTAGCAAAAGAAGGACTTCCTCCACTTATTACAGCTGCTGACCTAGGTCGCTTCGAATTGGTCGAACGGTTTTTGGACTTGGGTGCAGATCCTTTTTTGGAAGATAAAGGAAGCAGTTTGCAAAAGTCGATACAATATAATATAGAAAGTTCGGAAGGACATCCAAAGAATAAAGAACTCAAACGTAAGTTGATCCGTAGGCTCGAAGCACAAGGGATCAAGTTCGATTTTAGCAAGGCAAAATTCAAAATGCAAGATTAATGACTCACCTACTCAAATTGATGCTTTTGTTTGTGCTGCCTTTTTCAATTGGCTGCACCATGAAAAAACGTTCCCCAGAATATAATCCCGAGATCTATTTTTCGGAAACCGAACTCCCCCTAGGTCGTGCTATCAGCGAGGGTAACGGTAGCGAACTTAAACGCCTAATTAAACAAGGCAATGTAGATATTAACAAACCAGGTAAAGAAGGCTACACTTACTTGCTTTATGCCATCCAAACATTGAGTTATGATATGGTTAAGATTTTATTGGAAAATGGGGCAGACCCCAATATACTTTCGCCACGCACCTATGTACCTGGTGCTGGAAACCAGTCAAAACCTGAAAATAAAGCCTGCATAGAAACAGTCTGTTATAGCAGATACAACATCAAGTATCTGAAACTGCTGGTAAAATACGGAGCCAATATAAATGACAAAAGAGTGGGTGCACCATTGTCTCAAGCAATATTTGGAGACCAAACCGATAAAATAGATTTTTTATTAAAAAATGGGGCGGATGTAAATATTGTAGCAATAGAAGGACTTCCTCCACTTATTACAGCTGCTGACCTGGGTCGCTTCGAATTGGTCGAACGTTTTTTGGACTTGGGTGCAGATCCTTTTATTGAGATTAGAGGTCTTACTTTGCAAGAGTCGATACAATATAATATAGAAAGTTCGGAAGGACATCCAAAGAATAAAGAACTCAAACGTAAGTTGATCCGTAGGCTCGAAGCTCAAGGGATCAAGTTCGATTTTAGCAAAGCAAAATTCAAAATGCAAGATTAATGACTCACCTACTCAAATTGATGCTTTTGTTTCTGCTGCCTTTCTCAATTGGTTGTACCATGAAAAAAGGAACAAGATATAGTCCTGAGAAATATTTTTCGCAGGAAGAAATGCCCATAGCCCAAGCTATCTATGATGAAAACAAGAGTGAGCTAAGAAGGCTTTTGAAGTTGAAAACAATAGATATCAACAAACCGGGTAAAGAAGGCTACACCTATTTGCAATATGCTATTGAACAAAGGGCTTACGATATCGTGAAAGAATTGTTAGAAAACGGGGCTGACCCCAATGTCTTGTCTCCTACAACCTATGTACCTGGAGCTGGAAAACCTTTTGAGAATATCTTGCAAATAGGTATATAGTCATTATTTTCTGATTAGTGAATGCAGGATTAGAGTTATTACTATACCTTTGGCAGTAATACTTTAGCTCTGAATCGTATAAATCACAGATATACATATAAATCTTTATCAGTTTAAACTCTTTCTTCTTGGGAATCATAACTGAAAAATAAGTGGTATTATTCTTTTAAGTTAATTATTTTCAAGGAATTGAGCAAATATCAAACGTGATTATTTTATTGATTATAAATAGTTTAACTAAATAAATTAGTGGAAAAATTCAACTACTGATTCGCATTATTGAAGAATATAAACAAAAACACAAAGTTCAGATGACTTCATATTTAAAGTTTATTCGTTTTATACTCTAACTCTGTTTTCCAATTCTAATAACTTCTGTTTTCGCCATAAGCCTCCCCCATAACCAGTTAATGCCCCATCAGAACCTATAACTCTATGACAAGGCACAATTATTGATATTTTATTCATACCATTAGCATTAGCCACTGCACGAATAGCAGATGATTTATTCAATTCTTCTGCTTGTTGTTTATAAGTAGTCGTAGTGCCATAAGATATTTGCAGAAGGATATTCCAAACTTGTTTTTGAAAATCTGTACCGACTAAATCCAAAGGAAGATCAAACTCTTTAAGTTCGCCACTGAAGTATGCATTGAGTTGTTTTTTAAGAGGTTCGAAATATTTATTGTAGCCTTGAATTATTGGCGATTTTAATGATTTTGTCAAGTATTTAAGTTCTGTTTCGAGCATCTTTCGATCTGTAAACTCCAAAAGACAGATGCCTTTTTCTGTAGCACAAGCGATCATCGTACCCAACATTGTTTCTATTCGGGTTAAATCAATTATTTGTTTTGTCTTACTATTTTGAGGAGATGCGCCTATCATATTCTTAAAAGAATCGTTAAAACCACTTAATGATTCGTACCCTGATTCAAAGGCAATATCGCTAATAGCCTGACCTGCCTGATATTTTTTAAAAGCATGGTTTATTCTGTACATACGTTGGTAGCTATGGAATGTTATTCCATGATTTTTCTGAAACCATCGGCGTATCTGACTTGGTTCAATATCCATTTTCTTTAAATCATAATCTTTGAGTTTTAAGGATGGATTATCGTTTAGTAATTTTAATATTTTGTTGATATAGTCGGGAGCCTTTCCTGCCATTTCCATTGGATGACAGACCTTGCAGGCTCTGTATCCTTTTAGTATAGCTCCTTTGGTAGATGGAAAGAATTCAACATTTTCTCGCTTTGGCTTACGAGCTGTGCAGGTAGGACGACAAAATATGCCTGTTGTCTTTACCCCTACAATGAATGAGCCTTCGAAAGAACTATCTTTTTCAATTAAAGCTTTATAAAATATATCATCCTGCTCCATATTCTATTAATCGTTAAAACGAATTTTTATTTTGTTAAGTGTGCAAAAGTATAAATGTTTTAAAATCGTGGCAACCGAAAAATTGACAAGTATTATATATTAGTGCGAATCAGTATTTAAAAAGTTAGATAAATACATGCGATGGCAATTTTTTTCGGTCGTATGTACTTAAAAGTCAATACCTAGATCTGACTTTATGGCTCTTTGAGCATTTGTTTTCTCATTCAACCAATTAAAGGAATGACTCTATTGGCTGTAGAATAGTGGAAACTGCCGTGGAAAATAAGTCATTATAGGCTTTATTTCTCTGTTTTTATTGACCAGATTGCCCTTTAATATCTTATAACGGAGGTAATAATAAAACTTTCAAGAAAATGGATTGAAACTTTATTTTCTCAACTCTGTGACCAATTTATGATTCGTTTAAATTATGGAAAATACGTTGATGAGTTCAAAGCTATAGTCCTATCCAAGACTCTGGTTATAAGTATTATACTATTTATTAATAAACTAAATAACAAGAATGTCAATAGCGTTAAAATCCGAATTGCTTAAATGATATAGGCAAAATAGTATATGCCTAAGTTTAAATCCTTAATTTAAGTTAAAATCAAAACTCAAGTTTCATTTTTTTTATTAATAAGCACACTTATTATAAGCACACTTATTATCTTTGCATCGTTTTAGAATAAAAAAAAATGGAAGAATTACACGGATTATGTGCCCCTCAAGATGATATAGGTTATCTGATCTGGAAAGTTACTAAATTCTGGCATAGAGGAAAGCTCAAAATGTTAGAAGATTATGAGCTAACCACTTCCCAGTTAGAAGTTTTAGGTGCTGTATTTTGGAAAAATAAAACAGAAACAACAGACCTTACACAAGTCATTTTGTCTCAAGAAACAGATATTGACCCAATGACTATTTCTACGATTTTGCGCAACCTTCAAAAAAAAGGTTTGATAAATAGAACCGAAAGTAAAAGTGATACTAGGGCTAGAATAGTTGAAATAACAGATCTGGGGTCAGATCTATTTTTAAAAGCATTGAGAAGTGTAAAGGAAAAGCAAGATATACTGTTTGCCAACATAGATAAAGAAGCTTTAAAAGCACAGTTAAGGATATTGTTAGAAGAATTAGATAAACAGAAAAACGATTATTGAATATAAAAACAAATACAAATTATGAATTTTAAGAAGACTAGCATAGCTATATTTTCGATCTTATTGTTAGCTTCTTGTGGCAAAAAAGAGCAAAAGCCGCAAGAGCAAGAAATAGCTATTGGGTATCCTTCCGAAGTGCTCAGTTCTAAAAGTGCAACTTTAGAAACAGTATTACCTGTTACCATTAAAGGGCAGGAAGATATAGACATAAAGCCGAGAGTAGAAGGTTTTATAACGAATATTTATGTAGATGAGGGTTCTGTGGTAAAAAAAGGTCAAGCCTTGTTTAAGATAGATTCTCCACAAGCAACTCAAACCTTAACTTCAGCACAAGCTGCTGTCAACTCAGCACAAGCTGCTTTGAGTACAGCAGAAATGAATGTATCAAGAATACAGCCATTGGCAGAAAAAGGAATAGTAAGTAATGTTCAATTACAGACCTATATGAATGCATATCAGTCAACTAAAGCATCATTAGATCAAGCTCGTGCAGCCTTGGCTAGTGCTAGAGCTACAGCAGGGTGGACTACTGTTACCAGTCCTGTCGATGGAGTTGTTGGTACGATAGCCTTGCGTCAAGGAAGTTTGGTTAATAGCTCAAGTGTAATCACTACAATAGCTAATATTAGTAGTGTATATGCCTACTTTTCGATGAACGAAAAAGATGCTATGACAATGTTAAATAGCTTAGAAGGCACTAGTGAAGCTGAAAAAATTAAAAAGCTTTCTCTCGTATCATTGGTCTTGTCAGATGGTTCTACTTATACCGAAAAAGGTAGAATAGAAACAATATCTGGAGTAGTTAATATATCTACAGGTTCTGTAAATGTTAGAGCGATATTTCCAAATCAGCAAGGCTTGCTGAAAAGCGGATCGAGTGGAAAAATAGCAATACCTAGGACCATTGACAATGCGTTTATTATCCCTCAAAAAGCAACATTCGCAATGCAGGACAAAACCTTAGTGTATAAAGTAGTAGGTGACTCTGTTGTGCAAACCATTATCACGCCACTATCAATGCCTGGCGGTCAGAACTATGCTGTAACAAGTGGCTTAACAAATGGCGATCGTATTGTAACAGATGGTTTGGCAACGCTGAAAAATGGCATGAAAATAGCTGTAAAGTAAGATTCAATTATGGTATTAAAAATTAAAGAAAATACAATTCAATGCTAAAAACATTTATAGACAGACCTGTATTATCGACTGTAATATCAGTTATTATAGTTGTACTCGGGATCATCGGTTTAGTTACATTGCCAGTAGAGCAGTACCCTGATATTGCTCCGCCAACAGTGCAAGTTACAGCTAACTATGTGGGTGCTAATGCCGAGGTGGTGATGAATAGTGTTGTTATACCTCTCGAAGAGCAAATCAACGGGGTAGAAGGTATGACATACATGTCGTCATCAGCTCAGAGTGATGGAACTGCCATGATCCAGATATTTTTTAAACAAGGAGTCAACCCAGATATAGCTGCCGTAAACGTGCAGAATAGAGCTGCTAGGGCTACACCACTATTACCACAAGAAGTTATTCAAACTGGGGTAAGCGTGCAAAAGCAGCAAACGAGTACTATATTAGGCTTGACTTTATCTACATCGAACCCAGAGTATGATGGTCGATTTTTACAAAATTATGCCAACATCAATATCATACCCGAAATTAAACGTGTATATGGGGTTGGTAGCACCGTTGTATACGGTGCTAAAGACTACTCGATGCGTATTTGGCTAAAACCAGATAAAATGGCAGCATACAAGATTTCGGCTCAAGAGGTTGTTGGAGCCTTGCAAGATCAAAATATAGAAGCTGCTCCTGGAGAATTAGGGCAGAACTCGAATCAAGCATTTCAATATAAATTGAAATTTACAGGTAAACTGCAAACAGAGGAAGAGTTCAAGAATGTAGTGGTGCGATCTGCAAACGGACAAATTTTGCGTGTCTCAGATGTTGCCGATGTTGAACTAGGGTCGTTAAGTTATGGTGTAATATCGAAGGTAAATGGGAATGAAGAATCCATCTTCATCATGATAAGCCAGACACCAGGATCAAATGCTCAAGATGTAATCAAGGAGGTAAAAGCAGTACTTGAAAATGCACAGAAGGATATGCCCTCAGGGATAAAGATTAGCTATATGATGGACTCAAGTGAGTTTCTGAACGCTTCTATAAAAAAATTGATAAGCACTTTACTCGAAGCATTTATTCTTGTATTTATAGTTGTTTATTTATTCTTACAAGATATTCGGTCTACCATTATACCAGCCATAGCTGTTCCCGTAGCTATTATCGGAACATTCTTTTTCTTGCAAGCATTTGGTTTTTCTATCAATATGTTAACTCTGTTTGCATTGGTACTAGCCATTGGTATTGTTGTAGATGATGCCATAGTCGTCGTCGAGGCTGTTCATGCACAGCTAGATGCAGGAGAAAAAGATCCTCGACAGGCAACACTTAAAGCGATGAAGGAGATTGCACCAGCCATTGTATCCATCACGCTGGTGATGTCTGCAGTATTTGTGCCTGTTAGTTTTATTGGTGGAACTTCGGGGGTGTTTTTTAAGCAATTTGGATTGACACTTTCCATAGCCATCCTTATTTCGGCAATCAATGCTTTAACATTGAGCCCCGCACTTTGTGCATTATTTTTAAAATCTCACGAAGAAGGACATGATAAGAAGAAAAATTTTGTCAAACGCTTTTTTGAGGCTTTTAATGTTGGGTTTGATGTGGCAACTGAAAAATATAAAAAGAATCTTCAGTTTTTAGGTAAAAAGAAAAATCGTTGGATTACTGTAGCAATTATTTTAGTGTCCTCGGGTATTCTTTTTTTCTTAATGAATCGAATACCTAAGGGCTTTGTACCCAATGAGGATAGCGGAGGTGTATTAGCTTTCGTTACATTACCTCCTGGATCTTCTTTGGAGCGAACAGATTCTGTAGTGCAAGAAGTCATAAATATTGCGAGAACAAATATTGAAGGAATCGAAAATATGACCAACATCACAGGGGTTAACTTTATGAGTGGTCAAGGCAGTTCTTATGGTAGTTTAGTCATAAAGATGAAACCGTGGGATCAACGTGAATTATCTACTACTGATGTAACCAATATACTGAAGGAGAAAACCAAAGATATAAAAGATGCCACATTCTTTTTTATAGCAACGCCTACATTACAAGGCTTTGGTTTAGGTTTTGGTGTAGAGGTCGAACTTCAAGACCGAATGGGAGGGGATATTCATAAGTTTTATGATATAACAACAGGTATAATCGATAAGCTAAATGGGCGTAAGGAAGTGATGATGTCTATCTCTAACTTTAATCCTAATTTTCCCCAAAAACAGATCGAAGCCAATATTCCTAAAATAAAAGAAGCAGGCTTAACATTAAATCAAGTAATGGGTACATTACAAGCCAATATTGGTAGTTTATATGCCTCTAACTTCAACCTGTATGGTAAGCAGTTTAGAATAATGGTTCAATCGTCGCCCGAATACAGATCGAAGGTAGACGACTTAGGTGGTATATTTGTAAAAACGGGCAGTGGAGAAATGGCTCCTATAACCGAATTTATTACTATCACCGACGTTACAGGACCACAGTCTTACAATAGGTTTAATATGTTCTCGTCGATAGACCTTACCATTATACCCAATATGATTGATGGATACAGCTCGGGAGACGTACTTAAGATAATGGATGAGATACGCGAAACATTACCTGCTGGGTACAGTTTCGAATACTCGGGTATGACACGTGAAGAAACCACAGCAGGCAGCCAGATGCCTTTAGTATTCGGTATCTGTTTAGTATTCGTGTACCTACTATTAGCAGGATTGTATGAAAGTTATATATTACCTCTAGCGGTATTAATATCTTTACCTATAGGATTAGCCGGAGTATTTATATTCATCTTCGTAGGGTTGATGAATGGTAGCGGTATTCTCAATAATATCTATGTCCAAATATCCATGATTATGTTGATCGGACTTCTTGCTAAAAATGCAATTCTGATTATCGAATATGCAATACAACGTAGACAGCAAGGTATGAGTATTGTAGATGCTGCCGTAAATGGTGCAGTAGCTCGTCTTCGTCCTATCTTGATGACATCTTTTGCCTTCATCGCAGGTCTTTTGCCATTGATGCTTGCAACAGGAGCAGGAGCAGTAGGCAACCGTTCCATCGGGCTTAGTGCTGTTGGAGGAATGCTTATAGGTACGTTGATTGGTGTACTGGTGATACCCTCTCTATTTATTATATTCCAAAATATACAAGAGCTATTTAGTAAATCAGGTGCGGTAAATGCCAAAGGTTTAGACAACGAATAAAAAATACTGCTAAGTATGAACAATAAATATATCAAAGGATCGATCTTATTGGGACTAACTGTCTCAATAGGATTCTCGTCCTGCCAAATTCAGAATAATTATAAAACACCTGAATACAATTCCGAAAATTTATTCAGAGATGAGCAACCAACCGATACCACAACAATAGCTAACCTAACATGGAAAGACTATTTTAAAGATCCGATACTTCAAGCATTTATTGAAGAAGGGATTGATCGGAATTTTGATTTGAGAATAGCATCTGCACGCATTCAACAAGCCGAAGCCAATTTAAGTATAGCTAAAGCAGCTTATTTTCCGAATGTAGCACTTGTTGGGGTATTTAATCAAACGAGACTGAGTAACGGTGCTAATGGAACTAACATTCTAGGCTATAGTGGCGATGCTCTAACCCAATATGGTGTAGGTATATCGGTATCGTGGGAGGCTGAACTGTGGGGAAAGATTACAAGCCAGAAAAGAGCTTCTTATGCTCAATACCTTTCTACGCATGCTTATAAAAACCTGATTCAGACATCGCTTATCGCCAACATTGCTACATCGTATTACTCGTTGTTGGCATTAGATGAGCAACTCAAAGTAACAAAAGAGACGATAAGCTTGTTGCAAGAAAGCACACAAACAATAGAGGCGATGAAAGAGGCTGGACTATTGAATGGTGCAGCTGTACAACAAAGCAAAGCCTTATTATTTGGAACTATGCTTAGTATACCTAGCCTTGAGGCACAAATAAGACAGGTCGAAAACACAATCAGTACATTGTTAGGACGTAAACCAAATACTCTTATTCGCTCAACAATAGCTAATCAAGCTGTTCCCAGTGAAATTAAGTTTGGTATACCAGCACAAATGTTGGCAAAACGTCCAGATGTGCAGCAAGCAGAATTAGCGTTTAGAAGTGCATTTGAGTTAACAAAGGTTGCCAAAGCCAGTTTTTATCCATCGTTGACTCTCAACCCCGGATCGCAAATTGGTTTTGTTGAAAACTTTAAACCAGAGAGCATTGTTGCTAATATCATTGGTGGACTAACTCAGCCTATCTTTGCTAAAAAGCAGTTAACAGGACAATTGAAAATACGTAAAGCTCAACAAGAAGAAGCGTTATTAAATTTCGAGAAAACGGTTTTAAATGCAGGGCAAGAAGTTTCCAATATATTATATAGCTATCAAGCATCTATGCGTAAGAACGATGATCGACAAAAACAGGTAAATGCTGTTGCAACTGCCGTTTATTTTACACAAGAGCTATTGAAAGCTGGTGAGGCAAACTATACAGAGGTTTTAAATGCTGAGCAAAATCTTCTACAAGCTCAGCTAGGGCAAGTAAGCGATAAATTAGAGCAGCTCCAAGCCACTGTAAATTTGTACAGAGCACTGGGTGGTGGTATTAAATAAATACCTTTTAATCTTGAAACAAAAAGAGGAAACAGTAATCTGTTTCCTCTTTTTGTTTCAAGATATAAGGTTAGTATCAATTAAAAAGACCAATACAATTGTATTGGTCTTTTTAATATAATCTTAATTAGATATTATCCGAATTAACCATTAACTTTTGCCATGTGAGCAACTAGTTCAAGAACTTTGTTCGAGTAACCCCACTCATTATCATACCAGCTAACTACTTTAACGAAAGTTGAGCTCAATTGAATACCAGCTTTAGCGTCAAAGATAGAAGTGCGTGCATCACCAATAAAGTCAGAAGATACAACCTCTTCGTCAGTATATCCAAGTATACCTTTCAATGAACCTTCAGAAGCAGCTTTCATTTCTTTACAGATGTCCTCATAAGAAGTTTCTTTAGCTAAACGAGCTGTTAAGTCAACTACAGAAACATCTAATGTAGGTACACGGAATGCCATACCTGTAAGTTTACCATTCAATTCTGGGATAACTTTGCCTACCGCTTTAGCCGCACCTGTAGAAGAAGGAATGATATTACCAGCAGCAGCACGTCCACCTCTCCAGTCTTTAGCAGAAGGTCCGTCAACTGTTTTTTGAGTAGCAGTTGTAGCATGCACTGTTGTCATAAGAGCTTCAACGATACCAAATTTGTCATTCAATACTTTAGCGATAGGAGCTAAACAGTTTGTAGTACAAGATGCGTTAGATACAAATTGAGTTCCTTTTACGTAAGAATCAGTGTTTACACCAGTTACAAACATAGGGGTGTCATCCTTAGAAGGAGCTGACATTACTACATATTTTGCACCAGCTGCAATATGACCTTGTGCAGATGTTTTATCTAGGAAAAGACCAGTAGACTCAACAACGTACTCAGCACCTACTGCATCCCATTTCAAGTCAGCAGGGTTTCTTTCGGCAGTAACACGGATTGCATTACCATTTACAACCAACTTACCATCTTTAATCTCAACAGTTCCGTCAAATTTTCCATGTACAGAATCATAACGTAACATGTACGCCATATATTCAACATCAATGAGGTCATTGATACCTACGATTTGAATATCTTTTCTGCCTTGAGCAGCACGGAAAACCAAACGACCGATACGTCCGAAACCGTTAATACCTACTTTAATCATTTTGTTAAACTTTTATTGGTTAAAAAATATATTGTTCTATATTTAAAATAATCAATTCGTTAGAACACATCAATAACTAACTTGTACTGATAATCTAACTTCATTTTTTATATCTACAAATTTAGTAAAAAAAACACTTACTACGAATAAATACACACCTATTTTATATCACAAAAGAGGTCTTTAAGCGCATGTATAAATAGTACCTTAGCACATGAAAATTTCTACAATATTTTGATTAACAAGATATTAGCCATGACTCAATTAGGGTAAGATATTGATTTTTAGCATCTTGTAAAGAAAACTTAGCCAGTTTTAATTTACGATATACAAACCAAGGTCTCAAATAGAAATAACGATTTAGTTGACATATTGGGCTAACATCTAGGAAAAAAGATGCATTTATCAAGAATCAAATTGTTAGCACAAAGAATTATAGCCCTTTGCAAGGTGCAAACTGTCTGTTCTGAAAAGTTGGCGTTAGGTTTCGAAAACCCTGCCCAATCTAGTTCCTGATTGCCACGGATACAGCGATTTATGGCCGACTACATGCTAGATACCAATCTAATAGCACAAATTATTTTCAAATTGTTACCTCACAAACCACCTTATATTCTTACGATGGATAGAACAAATTGGAAATTTGGACAAACTAATATCAATATCCTAACTATTGGAATTGCATATCAAGTATTCGATTTTCCTTTGATTTATATGCTCTTACCCAAACGAGAAAACTCCTCGACCCAAGAAAGGTTTGAGCTAATGAAACGCTATATTCATCTGTTTGGTAAAGAAACGATAGCTGAACTGTTGGCTGACGGAGAGTTGGTCCGTGAGCAATGGTTAGAGTATTTAAATAGAGAACAGATATGTTACCATCTGCGTATTAAAAACAACTTTTGGGTAATCGACCCTAGAAAACAAAAAAGAGTCAAAGCAAGCCATCTATTCAATCGCTTATCTAGCAACCAAACAAGCTATTTAAAGATGATTTACTCTGTAAGTAATCAGTTATGCTATTTATCAGCATCTAAAATCAAAAAAAAGTATAGACCTGAATTACATATAATTGAATCATTCAGCAAACCCGAAAATGCCATCGAATCTTATAAACAACCTGGCAAATAGAAACTGCTTTTAGAGCTTTGAAATCAAGTGGATTCAATATCACTCATACACATTTGACTGATATAAAAAGAATTGAAAAACTACTAACCGGAGTTCGATTAATATTTTGGGAGTAAAATATAGGATATAAGGCGAAAAATAGTTAACTTTAAACTTCTGACATTTAAATACATAACTAATAGTTCGCCTTATGATCTGTTTTCGATAAAATTACGGATATTTATTCAATAGTTGATGAGTTTTTCAAGAATTTTGAAGAACAAACCTCTTCTTTTCTTTTAGGGAATAAATCCAAACGTCCACCTAAAATGAGTTCATCAGAAGTTATTACTATCACTTTGCTTTTCCACTTAAGTGGTTTTAGGACATTCAAACACTTCTATTTATATTATGTACAGAAGCATACGCAGTCAGATTTCCCCGTTACAGTATCTTACAATCGCTTTGTCGAATTGCAGCAGAGCAGCTTGATGACAATGACTATTTTTGCCAAGACTTGTTGTTTAGGTCAATGTTCTGGTATTTCCTTTGTCGATTCAACACCTATCAGGGTTTGTAAAAACAAGCGTATAAAAAGAAATAAAGTATTCCATGGCTTGGCACAAACAGGTAAATCTACTATGGGCTGGTTTCATGGGTTTAAATTACATATTGTAATCAATGATAAAGGTGAGATCTTGAACTTCTGCATCACCCAAACCAATGTGGACGATCGGGAACCACTCAAAAATGAATCTTTTCTAAAAGCTGTTTTTGGCAAATTGTATGCCGACAAAGGATATATATCCGAAAAGTTGCAACAGCTTTTGTTTGTGGTTGGTATTCATTTGATTACTAGCATTAGGAACAATATGAAAAACTCCTTAATGACAATGGCGGACAAAATATTACTTAGGAAAAGATCTGTGATAGAAACCGTTAATGATGAGTTGAAAAACATATGTCAAGTCGAACATTCCAGACATCGATCCTTTGCAAACTTCGTAACAAACTTGCTAGCTGGACTAATAGCTTACAGCTTTTTACCGAAGAAACCATCTATTACATATCATACACAGAAAACCAATCAAATGGCTCTATGTTATTAATCGAACTCAGGTTGTTAGCTTTTTTGTGGGCATATAAATTAGGAATCTATCTCCTCCAAAACGTAAAGAAAATCAGAATATTAAAACATGGATATAGAGCTAAAAGCCTCTTTAAATACGGGTTAGAAT
>JBDLTH010000083.1:0-3794 GCA_039799165.1 Bacteroidota bacterium | reverse complement strand
AGTTGTTTCTGGTTGCTCTGGTTTGGGTTGCTCTTCTAATACTGTGGTTGCCTCTGCCTCCCCGTGAGCC
Source organism: Bacteroidota bacterium (assembly GCA_039799165.1). GTDB lineage: Bacteria > Bacteroidota > Bacteroidia > Bacteroidales > Dysgonomonadaceae > Dysgonomonas_A. The sequence goes on along the minus strand of JBDLTH010000083.1, from coordinate 3,724 downwards.
AGTTCAACATCCCTTTTGGGGATAATGTCTCGTCTTGGTTATGAGCGATCGCCTCAACTTCTGATAGTGCCTGATTTACTTCTTCCTGTAGTCCTGGTAAATTAAACTGCTGCGTTTTTTCGTAGTAAGCAGTAGCGATAATCTTTCTGGCAGCAATTAGTTGAGCCTCTTTGTCAACTCTTTCTAAGTTAGTTGCTACAACGTTGGTATCGATGCAATCTTCTTCTTCAGTGTGGCTGGTATTGACTTCGGTTTTTTCTGAGACGGAGAGGGAGACTGAGGACACGTCGGGCGAATTCGATTCGTCTGCTTGAGATGTCCGTTCTGCTTCCAAGTTTTCCCTAAATTCTTTAACGATGGGGGAAATATCCCGCGAAGAACCACCAACGCGATCGATTACTGCTCTGACGGTAACGCTTTTCTCGGATTCTAGTAGTTCTTGACAGGCTTGGAAAACTTGCTCTCTCTTATCTTTGCTCATGATGGTTACGGTGCGGTTTCAGTAAACAGTAAACAGTGACCAGTAAAAAGCGAATATCTTGAACGGTAACAGTAGCAACTGATGACTGAGGACTGATGACTGGTAACTGATTAATACCAGGGTAGGAGAAGTTTAACTATTTCTTAAACCGTATTTTTACCCAAAATGAATAAGTGGAGGATTTTGAGGTGGGTTTGGTAACGTGGTAGGGCGATTGGTTACTAAGAACAATGAATTAAATCTGTTGAGCATTGATCTCGTCAGTATTCTCAAGCGAGGAGGAAAGGCAATCTTCAATGTAGGTTTGACACTCGACTTACTGTTTTCCATTGTCTATACTCTTCTGATTCTAATAGAGAACCAGATCTAGTATTAGTAATTAAATCGAGAATTCTACTGGCTGATTCATTGTCTGACTTTTTAATAGTATCTTCAATATCAGTTTTGAATAGCACCTCATTATCAATTTCTCCTGCTTGTAATTGGGCATAGAGCATTACCATCCAAAATAATTTAACTACGCTGGCTGGATATCTCAATTTTTCTTGTTGATATTCGGCATACTCCTCAGTATTAACATCAATTAAGCTAATAGATAGTGTATTTATTGGTTTGCCTTTTTTTTGAGCAAAATTAACAATCTTATCAACAATCTTTTGTAGTTCTTGACTATGTTCTAGGTGAGCAGGGGTTTTAACGCTATAAGTCAATTTAGGAATAACTGGCTCAACGTCTGATTTAACTGTAGTTTCTGTTGGTTTTTTTGACTCTGAAGGCAAATTAACTGAAGAAACAGGGGGTTCTAAAGTTGATAAAAAACTTTTGTGTAAGATTAAACTACCAATAGCTGTAAGTAAAATACTACTAACTACAGCAACTATTGCGATAAATCTAGTGTTAGCTTTTTGTTTTTTGGCTAATTTCTGTTTTTTTTCTTGGTCGGTATTTAATTGATTAATAAATTGTTGTAACTCAGTATTTTGAGTTTTTAACTCTTCTATAAGTTGCCAAGCGTTAGCTAGTTCAGATGCCAATTTATTAGAATCAAATTCTGTATTTTTCGATTCAAATTGATGTTTATTATTCACTGTAAAAACCCAATTATCTTGTTTTAATTTTTTTAACAGTGTTATAATCTTCAATTTTCCATTGTCCGTTGTCTAACTTTAAGTTATAGCGAACTAAACGAGTGTCAAAGGCTGTATTACTGTCATGGATTACTTTGTCATTCACATAAAAAGTTCGCTCTTCGGTAATAACAGCATCTAAAGTTGCTCTATCGCCACTAACAATAAATTCTTCTATTGAATCAACACTTTGTACGCCATAAGTGTAGTGAGCGTTATTATCTTGCAGCCAAGTTTGTGAACCAACATTGTTTTCATATCCTTTACCTGTTAGAAATTGCTCTAGTAGTTGACGGTCAAATGGTGGCGCAAACATCTGCCGTTTGGCGTTTTGCCAATTATTAATTAGGTCTGCTGCTTCTTCTTGTGAAAATGAGGGAGCAGTAGATGAAGTTGATTGAGGAGTACTAGTAATATTTACATTTTCATCATTGGTGTTTGTAGTAGGTGATTGTGTAAAGTTAAAGCCTCTAGTTGAGACAAAACAGATAATCATAGCTCCCCCAACTAGGCTACCAATAATGATAGAATCTCGCCAATCTCTTTGCATAATTAATTACCTAGTTTTTATTGTTAGAGCGGTTTTTAAAATTATTTTTATGCTGGGTTTTAAAAACTCAGCTATTTTTTTATTGATAAATAAGCAACGTTTTTTTTATTATTGACTATCAATAATTATTTTGAAGAGATTTAAATCAATTTTTGATGGTGATCTCGCTCAATAGCCCTTATCTAAAACAGATCGCAACAATCTTAAAAATTCAAGTCTAAGGAAATATAGAGCGAGATATTATCTAAACTTAATTACTTTAATAAATTGAGAGGATGTAATTTTAAGTTCTACATCGAAGTTTTTTACTGTGTAAGATCTTAATTCTTTTTGGGTCGAGCCATCGCGCCAGCTATAAGTATTTTGCCCTGTAAAGTCGATTGAATTTTCAGTTCTAGAAACAATCTGTAAATTTTCTACTGTTACTCTTTCAAACTGTCCGAAAAAACCAGGAGTGAATTGATTTGCTAATTCTGGACTATATAAGGGGACAGTTTGAGTGAAGCTTTTTTCTGATAGCAAGTAATATAGTTTTTCAATAAGAGATACGGCTTCGCTTTCATTAATACTTTCATTTGTCTTAAAACTTTCGTTTTCTTCTGTTTTATTTTCAACTAACCAACTATTGGTACTGTCATTCCAAATCAAATAAATTCTAGATTTTGGATCGTGAAATAAAGTACCTTGTTTCATAAAAAATGTTAATTTAGCATCTACTATTGCTTTATTATTGCTTTGCTCGATTAGTCTAACTTGTCCAATTTCTATTTTATTAACGCTATCCCACCAATCGACATAACCAGAAAAATCTCCCGCCTTATTTTGAAATTCGGGAGTTAAATGTTGCCAGGTTGTTTCATAAAGACGATTATTAATAGCTGAATAATGCTCTTTGATAAATTGTTCTGGTGTGATTTTTTGTTCGGATGTGCGCTCTAAACTTAAATCCGAGGATTCAGAAGAGTTAGAGCGATTCGGTTGAGGCGAAGTGGTAACAGTTGTATTATTGGTGTTTGTATTTGATGATTGCGTAGAGTTAAAGCCTCTAGTTGAGACAAAACAAATAATTATAGCTCCACCAACTAAGCTACCGATAATAATAGAATCTCGCCAGTCTCTTTTCATATAAAAAACAATAATACTTATTAATTATTCGTGAGAAATATTTTTCCGATATTCAAATTTCCCATCATCAAGTTTGTAGGGTTTAAAACCTTTCTTCTCCCAGAATTCTTTAGCTTGATTTTCTTGAAAATAAAGTTCAGTTCCATTGGGTAGTTGGCTTTCAAGAGTTTCCAGCATCTGAGTACCAATACCGTATCCTTGATACTCTTTTCCCACACCAGTATCACTGATATAGACTCGACTATTTGGTTGGATACGCGCATTTAGGTAAAATCCTGTATCTTTACCCTTTGAATCTAAGGCTTTGATGTATAGATGTAGCGACCCGAAATAAGAATCACTCCGACCCGCAATAACGACATTTTTCGACCCAGATTAAGTGACAATATAAAGGGGTCAAACCCAGATTAAATAACAATAGACCCACATTATTCTGACACC
>JBDLTH010000082.1:0-22148 GCA_039799165.1 Bacteroidota bacterium | reverse complement strand
ACCCAGAGAATCTTCAATCTTGTATAAGTCATGATGATTACCCCCTATTGGAGAAGATAAGGCTAAAGGTAAGCCTTGTCTATCAGTCAAATATAAAGAATTGCTTGTTTTCCTTTTCTTTTTAGTCTGATAAGCGACCGCTTCTCCCCCACGAAGTGCAGTGGTGTGGCTGCCATCAATATCTCCACTGGATAAATCCAACGTTTTTTTATGTTTAGATAATATACGAATCCAAGTATACTCCCATTCTCCTTTTTTACACCATTTGCGAAAATGACCAAATACGGTTTTATAGCTTAGAATAGTCTTCGAAAACAGGCTGTTAACAGGAAGTATATGCCATTGAATGCCTATTTTTAACTTGTAGAGAATGCTGTTGACTATCTCAATAAGACAACTCTTTGTCTTAAATCCTCGTTTTGCGATCGATAAATGAGGTAATATTTCAAACTCAATTGTATCTTTGTCCAGTACTTTGTACATAGGGAGCGTTATTCTTTGTTGTTTTGCAATTACAAATTTAACGCTTCCTTATTATGTATCCCTCAAATTTAATAAGTCAAGACAACTTCTATAAATAAAACAGATTCGGAGAAAAACAGAGCAAAGACGGTGTTCTTACTTTTGGACACCCTCTTTTTATAAATCGGATTAGGTGAAAAATATTTTTGTTTATTTTATACCTTAACTTTACCAAAGAGCGATACAAATGAAAAATATAAAGCTACTTATCTTATTTGTGATATGTCTTTTTGTATCCTGTAGCCGTTCTCAAAAAAATACTACAACAAATACCACTCGTAGTACCCCGATAGTTCTGGCATATGTAACTTTGGGAAGTCAAATAACTCCCGATCCCAATTATGTAACGCATATAAATTACGCATTTGGTTATGTAAACGAGACATTTGATGGTATTGGTATCCAAAATGAAGCCCGATTGCTTGAGATATTAAGACTCAAAAATCAGTACCCAAATCTTAAAGTCATGCTTTCTGTTGGCGGGTGGACAAGTGGTCGATTTAGTGAGATGGCTGGAGACTCTATCTGTCGAAAATCTTTTGTTGCAAATTGTAAAAGGGTCTTAAGCTCTTTTAATCTTGATGGGATTGATCTGGATTGGGAATATCCGACAAGTGATGTTGCTGGCATTTCAGCTTCACCTAATGACATGGATAATTTACTTGTTTGATTAAAGAAATAAGGGAAGTTATAGGTAAGGATAAACTATTAACATTTGCTAGTGCATCGTCAGCTCGATATTATGATTTCAAAGCAGTAGAACCCTATATTCATTTTGTAAATATTATGACCTATGATATGGGGAGACCTCCTTATCATAACGCTCCGCTTTCCAAGTCGCCTCATACAAAGACCTTATCTGTAGAAGAGTCAGTAGATGCTCATGTTGTTGCGGGTATGCCTATTGGTAAACTGACATTGGACTTACCTTTTTACGGACATGGGGTAAAAGATAAAAGTGATTTTTTGGATTATAAAGATATTGCAAGTTTAGTTGGCTATACTGAGAAGTGGGATACGTTAGCTCAAGTACCTTATTTGGTTGATGCTGTAGGCGACTTTGTTTATTCGTTTGATAATCCAAGGTCTCTTCTATTGAAATGCGAATATGCACTCTAGAAGGGAATGTTAGGTGTGATGTACTGGGAGTATGCCTGCGATGATGTCCAAGGTAGCTTGCGGAAGGTAGTTTATAATACAATCATGGATATTGAATAAAGGGGTGATAATTATTGTTCTGTGTGGATTAAAAGAAGCAAAGAGTAGAGTTTATTTTACGCATGCTTATGTAACATTTTACATTTGATATCGTCATTATAGTAGGTGTGTCTCTAGATGAAGGTAATGTTATGACATATTTTCGATTTGATTGTATATTCGTTGAGTATTATATTGTAGATTTGTATCTTGATGCTTATTTAATACTTAAAAATAAGTATTACTAAAAAAGAGAGATTGCTCAAGAATGGATGCGACAACCTTCAAAAATACATTTATGCCCCACCATCAAAAGATGTATCGAACGGCTTATCGGCTCGTCGAAGACTCTTCCGATGCCAAAGATTTGGTTCAGGAGGCTTATGTGAAACTTTGGAGCAAACGGAATGAATTAAGCCATGTAGAAAATATGGAGGCATATTGTACAGTGATACTTCGAAATTTATGTCTCGATTTTCTTCGTACCAAAAATAAATATCAAATCCAATCGACCGAGGATGTTATTATATCAGACAATGCACTATTGACAGTAGATCTTGAGTTTGAAGATGATATTAATCATTTAAACGCAATTATTGAACAATTGCCACAGCAACAGCGAGACGTAATAAGATTAAGACATTTTGAAGAATACTCAAATGAGGAGATTGAAAAACTGTTAGGTTTGACTAGCGTAAATGTAAGAGTGCTATTATCGAGAGCTAGAAAAAAAATTAAGGAACTATTTAATATCCAGAATAATTATGAAGGATAATGAAATACATAAACAGCAATTAGTTGATGCTTTCTATGAAGGGGAAACCTCTATAGAAGAGGAGCACTTACTTTATACTTTTTTTTCAAAAGAAAGCGTTCCTAAGCATTTGTTCGATGAGCAAAAGGTGTTTAACAAGCTCAAAGCGTTGTCTGATCAGAAATTAGAGGCATCATTGAAGAAGGAGCTAAACATTTTGATAGATCAGTTGGCGGAGGCAGAGGAGCCTAAAGTTGAGATATCGAAGAAAAGAAGTCTCCTTGTTGGGTGGAAATCAATAACTGGTATTGCTGCAAGTATAATTATCCTACTGTCTTTAGGCATATACAGTAGTATCAGCAAAGATGAACCTTTGACCGATACATATACTAATGAAGAACAGGCATATATCGAAACTCAAAAGACATTATTATATGTAGCGAATAAATTAAATAAGGGTTTTGATGAAGTAGAAATTGTAGAAAAAGAGTTGGAAAAAACCACACGATTAATTAAACGAAATATTAAATTATGAAACAAACAATATTTGCAGTATTATTCTTACATAGTTTGTACTGTTCTGCACAATATAATATAGCACCAAATGTTGAAAGCCAGAACTTAAATTTGGCTAAGTTAGAGTTGGATTTGACGAATGATTTTGAACGAGATAATATTGCTGTATCTAAGGAATTAGCTTTGAATGGCGAGTTTCTGTCTGATTATCAAGTGGATGAAGTTGATCAGGTAAAGAGCAACTTCTTTGATAAATTAGGTCAGATTAAAGGCGTTGAAGTTGTGTATATTTCTAAAGCAATGTTAGGGAAAATGCCTAAAATGAATATGCCTGGTGTTAATATTGCTAGTCTTGTTAGTAAATTAGAAAGTATTCAAACATTTTCGTCAGAACAAAAGAGTACGATGAAAGTATTGAAAGATGAAGTAGATAAACATCTGCGAAACGAGAGGTATGAAACCGTATTGTCAACTAAAGATGATACTTCAAAAACATCTTTACATCTAAAAAAATACGGGCAAAATGAGTCCGAAATGGTAATGATAAAAGAGGATGCTAGAGACACAAGTGTTATACGATTCTTAGGTCATTTTACTTTGGAGGATATACAAGCTCTGACAAAAGGTCGATAGAATTTATTCTAATCATATGCAATTTTATTGATTTATATTGTGTATAAATAGTAGACTTGGAAAAAAACAGAGGGATGTGTTAGCAACACATCCCTCTGTTACCTTATTAGAACTATCAATTAAGAACAAACGCACTTCCTAGCATCCTCAGTTCATGCTTGAGAACTTGCTTGCTTCTCACCTTTTCTTCGTTAGGCAATGATCCGCCAACATAGATATACGCTCCTGTTGGGTTAACAAGTTGAATACCTTTATTATTGACAACTGCCAGTTGCTCTGGTTCAATCTCGAACTGTACATTTTTAGTTTCACCTACTTTTAGAAATACACGATCAAATCCTGCTAAGTTAATATGAGGATTGTACACTCCTGCACTGGGTATTGCAACATAGGCTTCTACTACCTCATGCCCGTCTTTTGACCCTGTGTTTGTAACATCAACACTAACTTTCACTTTTTGCCCTGTCTTTGCTGTCTTATCTACTCTCATGTTGCTATATGTAAATGAGGTATAACTCAAGCCGTATCCAAACTCATACAAGGGTTTGCCCTTAAAGTAGCGATAGGTCTTACCTCGCATATCATATTCTTTGAAAGGAGGAATATCGTCTATACTCTTGTAGAAGGTAATAGGTAATCTGCCTGCAGGGTTATAATCACCAAACACAACATCGGCTATTGCAGTACCACCACCCTGTCCTGGATACCAGGCTTCTACGATAGCAGGGATGTTTTCAGCTTCCCAATTGATAGATAATGCGCTACCATTGAGTAATACCAATACGGATGGCTTGTTTAGTTTTTGTATTTCTTGCATCAATTGGGTCTGAGTAGCTGGCAAATTCATATTGAGGCGATCCCCCCCCATAAATCCGTCTACTTTAACTTTCATCTCTTCGCCTTCCAGTAATGGGCTGATACCCATGAAATAGATAACTAAATCGGCTTTTTTAGCTATTTCGATTGCATCTTGTAACAAATTCTGATTGGGGCGTTCCCATAACAATCGCATAATCGCATATTCCGTATTGTTTTGTACGTATTCTAACTTTATCTTATATGCTTTCTTTGCCTCTAACTTTACGTATTCATACTCTTTACGAGGATGATGCTCATCCGAACGTTCAATCAACAACTTATCATCGAGCCACAAACGTATTCCAGAGAAAGCTTCGCCTCCCAGAGCATATTCGCCCGACTCGTCTACTGCTATATAACCCTCCCAACGAGCCGAAAACTTGTCGTATGACATATCGTTAAATGGAGCAGATGTACGCCAAATAAAATCGATCTTGCTATCTACACGTGTATGTTTTGGCAATCCTGACAAGTCGATATTGTCAAAGTATTGGGCTTTCAATCCTTTTTCTGTCAATTTACTATCTACATATAGTACATGGGCTGGCATGGATTCGAATATAGGTAGTCCATTAGCTAGTTTACAACCAGCTGCATACATTATATTGGCGTTAGGCAACTTCTCTTTCAGCCCCATAAGAGGTGTTTTGGGTGCTGATGGATAGCCATTGTAATTACCCAATAATACCTCTAAGTCATCGGCATTTGATCCTATAACTGCTATATTCTTAATGTCCTTGCTTAGTGGTAGCAGATTGTTCTGATTTTTGAGTAGGACAATCGATTTACGTGCTGACTCTAATGCTGCCAAACGGTGCTTTTCCGAATCAACTACCGAATAAGGTATTGCTTCGTATTTCACTGCACCTGCTGGGGCAAATAAACCAAGCTTCATACGTGCAACCATTAATCGCTCAATAGATACGTCCAGTTCTTTTTCATTAATAAGTCCTTGTTTTACAGATTCTACCAACGCTGGATATGTGCTTCCACAATTGAGGTCTGTACCCGCTTTTACTGCCATCGCAGCGGCTTCTTCACGTGTACTCACCACTTCATGAGCTCCTTTGTTATAAAAATCAACAATAGCCCAACAATCCGAAACGATGTATCCATCAAAACCCCATTTCTTACGTAACAAGTCGCTCAATGCTAAATTTCCACAACAAGGCAATCCGTTTACACTGTTGTAGGCACACATGACCGAATGGACATTTGATTTTTCGACTACTTTTTTGAAGTGAGGCGAATAGGTGTTCAGAAAATCATACGTAGATGCATTTACATCAAAGCTATGACGCTCACTCTCTGGTCCACTATGCACCACAAAATGTTTGGCGGTAGCTACTAGTTTTAGGTACTTAGAGTCATCACCCTGCAAGCCTTTGATAAACGGAATTGCCAATTCTCCAGCCAAATAAGGATCTTCGCCATATGTTTCCATACCACGTCCCCATCGTGGATCTCTAAAAATATTGATATTGGGAGTCCAATAAGTAAGACCTTGATAAATACCACGCTTGTTTCGTGATGCAAATTCGTGATGCTTGGCACGTGCCTCATCCGAAATCATTTGGGCATTAGTTCCCATTTGCTGTTTGTCCCACATGGCAGCCATACCTATGGCCTGTGGAAATACAGTAGCCAAACCTGCACGAGCGACACCGTGCAAGCACTCGTTCCACCAGTTGTGTGCAGGGATCTCTAATCGGTCTATGGCAGGTGCTGTATACACCATTTGAGCTACTTTCTCTTCGAGTGTCATTTTAGACACCAAGTCTACTGCCCTCTCTTCGAATGACAGGTTGGGGTTTTTGTATTTAGGCATTGTCTGACACAACAAAGTAGCCGAGGCAGAGCAAAGCATAAAACTTAATACTAATTTTCTCATATTGATTTTATTTCTGTTTAATAAACATAAATTCATGTCCATTGACCTCGTTTATCGAGAGTGGATTACTGGCACTGCGATAGATGCTACGAACAACTAACTCATCTTCTGTCAATTTTACGATCTCGTATTTCGACTGCCCGTTAAAGAAGCTCATCCAACCTCCATTGCTTATTTCTATATATTGTTTGCCTTCAACCGTGTTTACTGTCCATGCAAAATCATTGCCTAATTTGGCTCGATAAGCCACAGTAGAGCCTGGTGAGTCATTATATTGAGGCTTATCGCCAAGTCCCGTTATCTCATCGTACCACGACCAATTAATGACAGTTACACCTTGATCTATTAAGTCATACCTTCCGTTCATCGAAAACACCAAAGAGTCGTTAAACAACTCAGCATCTTGTCCATTTGCTGGTGCCGAATACCATACTTCGGCAGGGTTATCGGGGTTCAACACTTTGTAAAATCCGTCTACATTTGGATTCCATCGCCATGTTTTTTTACCTAACTCACATCCGCCTGCCAATAGCTGAAATGTGGTGTTGTTGCAAAGAGCAGGGTCATCATTCCCTACATTGTACGCTATGGCTTTTTCTATACTTCCACCATTGCCGTATAAGGTAACAGTGCCTTGATAGTCGCCTGCAAAAGGAATATAAATTAAAGCGTTATCACCACTAGCCTCTTGACCGTTATGAAACTTCCAATAAGCAATGATACCTGTGGTTTTATTAATAAATTGAAATTGATTATTGCCCAACGATTTTACTTCGAAAGCAATATCTGATTCGATTGGAGCTTCTTTCATTTCGTACTTTTCTTGACATGATACCAATATCATTGCTACATACAGTAATAGAAACAAGGGCTTGAATATAAGCATTTTCATACACATTCTGATTTAATAAATTAATAATTCCATCCAGATATTCTTACTTCGTCGGCAGGTAAAGGAAAATAGCCATTAACCAACATATTGAAATTTTGAATCACGTCTTTAGCTCTGTTGGTGCGTTGCAAATCAAAGAAGCGATGCCCTTCCATTGCCAGCTCTAAACGACGCTCTTTGTAAATGGCTTCGAGTAAATCGTTTCCTGAAGCATTTATATCTTTGCCTGGCAACGATCGTGTCCGTACCCTGTTCAAATAAGTTTGGGCTTTTCCGTAATCAGGACTTGTTTTTTGACAATTCGCTTCAGCAGCTAACAAAAGCAGGTCGGCATAGCGCATCACTCGGTAGTTGATGCCCCAGTTAAGAGCTTCGTCTCCATCTTGCGATGATGCACCCAAAATAGTTGTATATTTTTTGTTGAATAAGCCTTCGAATAAGAAGTTCTCGTTAAAGGTTGTACCCTCTTTTACCAGTTCTTCTTTTGTTAAAAACACACTAAGCCTGCGAGGATCGTTATCATCATACAAATCATACAGCTTGCGTGTAGGAAGATTGAACCCCCATCCTGATTGGTATTTCGAGCTGTTCTTTAAATCACGTGGACCTTGCAATTGAGGCATGTGTGAACCTTCGGATGACTCGGGTCGGTTGTAAGTCCCTTTCGATGTATTTGAATATTGAACTTCGAAGATAGACTCCATCGTGTTCTCATTCAGAATGTCTTTAGATTGAGCCCAGTTGTCGCTGTAATGAGACATCAATTTATACTCGCTACCTTCCATATCAATAACCATTTGGCTGTATTTAGCTGCATTGTCCCAATCTTTGGTATACACGTATGCTTTGGCTAAGAATGCCCATGCACCCGAACGAGTTATCCGCCCCCATTGCGAAGCATCCAAATCTTTACGAAATGGTAGTGCTTCAACATCTGATACCGCCAACAAATCTTCTATAATCTTACCCCATATAAATTCGGCAGATCTCAATTCTTGTTTGTAATCAGATTCTTTCACTATGGTTTTATCAATCCATGGCAATGTGCCGAATACACGTACCAGATCCATATAATAATAGGCACGCAAAAAGCGGAGTTCTGCCAAATATCTGTTCTTTAGAGCTTCGTCCGAAAACTGAATATTAGGTATTTTCTCTAGCGCCTGATTTACTCGATAGATTCCAGAAAAACGCACTCGATAAATGATTCGAAGGCTACCGTTATCGTTTTTCATCAAAGAAAGATTGTCGAACTGATAAAAATATTGAAGGTCTTGTGCACTTTCGCCACCAGCATTTGAGTCATCCGAAGTCATATCACCAACAAAGCTCATCAGTCCGTATGTATGCTCAGAAGTATAGATCCATTGCAACGGATCGTACGCTGCCATAACTGCCTCATGAGCATCCTTCTCGGTACGATAGGCGTTGGCTTCGGTTCTCGTACCAATGGGTTCTAGGTCAAGATAATCACTACATCCAGTACATAGCAATACTAAAAAACAATATATGAATAATTTAATCGGTTTCATTATCTTCAATTTTAAAGGTTAATATTAAAACGACATGTTAACGCCCATCAAAAACGTACGTGCTTGCGGATATGCGGCACGGTCGATACCTACATCAAGTGCCCAACCTCCTTTTGCTCCGAGTTCAGGGTCAAAGCCAGTATACTTGGTTAGCGTAAATAGATTAGAAACAGAAGTATATATTTTTAGTCGATCAATGCCTACTCGTTGCGTCATTCTTAGAGGCAATGTATAGCCTAGTTGTAGGCTTTTGAGACGAAGGAAGGATGCGTCTTCAACAAACAAATCCGATACTCGATAGTTGTCATTCACATCATTATACGCTACGCGTGGGGTTTTATTCGAAGTACCTTCACCTGTCCATCTATCCAAAATCGATTTTTGATAATTAGTTGTAGGTAAATCCATTCGGCGTGTAGCATTGTATACATTGTTGTCCGTAGATGCTTGGATAAATATATTCAGATCAAAGCCCTTGTACTCTAAATTGATTGTAGATCCAAATGTCCATGCTGGAAATGGATTTCCGATTTGAGTTTGATCTTTCTCGCTCAGTACATCATCTCCATTCAAGTTCAGAAATCGCACATCACCAGGTTGTGCATTGGCTTGCAGTTTTTCTCCTTTCGAGTTTACATGTGCATTTACCTCTGCCATATTTTGAAAAACACCATCAGTACGATATCCCCAAAACATCGCTATTGGGTATCCTTCCATCGCACGAGATACCTCTTTGCGAGGGGTACCAAAACCTGCACCATGAATTATTTTGGACTCGTTGCCGATGTACGTAACTTCATTTTTGTTGTGAGCAGCATTTACATTGATGCTGTATTTAAAATCTTTATCGTAGTTTTTATACTCAGCAGCTAATTCGATACCCGAATTGCTCACATTACCTGCATTCTTCATTGGAGGTCCATTTCCCACAAAGCCAGGTATAGCAGGGGCTATTAGCAAACCTTTGGTTTCTTTTACATAATAATCGGCATTGAACGATATCCTGTTGTTCAGAAAACCTAAATCAACACCAACATTAGTTTGCTCACTTGTCTCCCATTTTAGGTCAGCATTTGCAATATTGGCAGGAACAGTACCCGAATAAAATTTCTGATCGTTGCCCAATGTATATCCGTTGTTGCTCTGCACAAGAGGTATATAGGCAAAATCGCCAATAGATTGATTTCCGTTCTGTCCCCAGCTCAACCGTAGCTTACCAAAGCTAATGGACACCAAGTCTTGTATAAAATTTTCTCTCGAAAATATCCAGCCTACCGAGGCAGAAGGAAATGTTCCGAAGCGATTGTTAGAGCCAAAACGAGACGATCCATCGACACGTAATGTTCCTGAAAACAAATACTTGTCATCGTAGGCATAATTTACACGACCAAAGTAAGACAGTAAACGATTGTGGTTTTGAGTACCCGATGCCGATTGCGATGAAATATCGCCCATATCCAAAACGGCTTCGTCTAGCGAATTGATCGGAAGGTCTTTTCTAGTACCATTTACTGATGCAAACTCGCTATGTTGTATTGATGTTCCTAATGTTCCTGATACCGAGTGTACATCTCTAAAAATCTGATCATATGATAAATAACTCTCGGATGTGAATGTAAAATAACGACTGTTGTTATTGGTTACACTATTCAGCTTGTTGTTGATAACTGGCGTAAAGTGGTAAGCAGGAAGGTAGCTTTTGCCGTTTACATACGAGAAGTCTACGGCAGCATTGCTTCGCAATTTTAGCCCTTTTATATAAGGAATTTTGATTTCGGCAAAGGTATTGCCTATCACACGATCAACCACCCATTTGTTGTTGCTGATGGCCAATGTGCCAACTGGGTTTACAACTTCCGAGATGGATGGACTGGGTTGTCCGTACTTGCCATCGACATATACAGGTACGGTAGGAGGCATGTTCAAGGCTTGCATCAATGCAGCATTAGACCACTCGCCATTATCTTCTATGCCCGCACTATTCTGATGGGTATACATCACATTTGTGCCTACCATCAACCACTCTTTAGCTTTACGATCGGCATTAAGACGTAAACTCAAACGGTCGAATTTGGCTTTGCTTCCACCCACAATTCCGTTTTGTGAATAATACGAAAACATGCTGGCATATGAACCCTTATCATCTCCTCCAATAATTGATAATTGATGGTTGGTAATCATAGCATCTTGCAAAATTTCGTCTTGCCAATCAGTTCCTTTAGGATTTGCCTTGAAATATGCTAGTTGATCGTTGCTAAACAAGGGATTTAGACCTGATGCAACAAAAGCTTCGTTTTGTATTACAGTATATTCGTGAGCATTCAGCAAATCCACTTTTCGCTCAGGAGTTTGTACACCGTAATAGCCATCGTAGGCAATTGTTGTTTTGCCACCTTTGCCTCTTTTAGTTGTAATCAAAACAACTCCGTTAGCAGCACGAGAACCGTAGATAGCCGCCGAGGCTGCATCTTTTAGCACCTCCATGCGTTCTATATCATTCGGGCTTATTGATTCGATACCCCCTACAACCAATCCGTCTACAATAAACAAGGGGTTGTTATCGCCCGTAGTTCCAGTACCCCTTATGCGCATAGTAGATCCGGCCCCTGGTTTTCCGCTCTCGTTGGCTACCGTTACGCCCGGTATCCGACCTTGTAAGGCTTGCTCCATACGCATGGATGGGGTTTTGTTTATATCATCCGTAGATACAGACGAGACGGCACCAGTGGTTACACTTTTCTTTTGCACACCGTAACCGATTGCTACCACTTCGTCTAACATCAAAGCATCATCGTCCATTTGCACATTCAACTGAGTTTCTTTGCCAACCGTTACTGTTTTTTTGACATAACCTAGCATCGAAAAATCGAGTATGGCTTTTTCGTTTGATACCTTTATGCTGAATAGCCCATCCATATCGGTAACTACTGCATTGGTTGTGCCTCTTTCTTGTACGGTAGCACCTATCATCTCAAGCCCATCAGACTTGGATAATACTTTTCCTGTAATCTGTTTTTGCTGGGACATGACAATACTTGCACATGCCAGTAAAAGGATTGTTAGTAAATATTTCATAATTAATAAATTTGTGGTTTTCGTATCGGTATTTTTAAAATTTCACAACATCAATAAAAGGTATTTTCTTCGACAAACTTCGATCAAATAAGAGTGGGTAATCTTTACGGTTCTCGACAGGCCAGTTATTTAACCAAGAATATTTATCCGATATACCCCAAAATGAGACAGAGGTTACTTGCTCTCTTTTCTCTCTCAAGACTTTAAACAGCATTTTGTATTGAGCCCGTTGTTTTGTTTCGGTTTCGGTTGTATATGGTGCTTCTTTGTCATCATTACTAGTATAGATAGATACATCAAGCTCGGTAATATGGACTTGACAGCCCAGCGAAGCAAATTTATCGATAGCAGCCACAAAGTCGTTTTCGGATGGAAACGCTACATTGTAATGTGCTTGCATACCAACGCCATGGATAGGTACTCCCTTCTCTTTCAGTTTTTGTATCATGCTAGCTACCTTGTCTCTCTTTTCTGGTGTACACAGATTGTAATCGTTATAAAACAAAAGAGCGTCAGGGTCTGCGGCATGTGCCATCTCAAATGCTTTTTCTACAAATTCTTCTCCTGCTATCTTGTACCATTCGCTGTCTTGCCTAAAATAATCGGCAGTGTTATCGGATATAACCTCGTTCACTACATCCCAGCAGTACACTTTGCCCTTGTATCGGGTCATAACGGCTTTGATGTGTGCTTCCATGCGTTGGTAGAGCATATTTTTATCGGCTTTGTCTCCACCGTTTTTAAATACCCAATCGGGGGTTTGTCTGTGCCAAACGAGCGTATGTCCCCTCACTTTCATGTTTTTACCAACTACAAAATCAACTATTGCATCTGCCTTATCCCACAAAAAATTGTTTTCGGTAGGTTGAAGGCTTTCAAACTTCATCTCGTTTTCGGCTGTCAGGCTCGTATAATGACTAGTAATCATATTGGCATTTGAAGATAGCTGACTAGACAGCACGCATGTACCTATCGGGAAATAGCTTGCATATACATCTTTGAGATAGAGGTCGGGAATATCCTCTTTTGGAGGCTTCGGTTTTGGCATTTCTTCTTCAATGCCACTTATAAAGGGATAGTCTTTGTTCTTGACACAAGACGATAAAGAGAGTATACATCCCACCGAAACAAGAAGTGTGGTAAAAGTTCGATGAAAGGCTGCTACATCTTTATTTATTTGCCCCAGGTGAGGGCGAAACATGTTTCTTGTTTTTAACATTTTCATGGTCTTTCTTGTTTTTTAATTTTAAGACTTAGGTTATTTTGATTTATCGGTTTATCCAAAGGTATCACAAGAGTTAATATAATAGATGCCGTATTATTCCATATGATGTACGATTTGATACATCACTATTCTATTTGTTACATATTGTTTTATGTATGGTACATGATCGTGTTTTATCAGAAAAATCACCGATATTTGAGAGCGATACTGTTGGATACATCCGAGTATCAGAGCAATGTAAAGCATAGCAGCGTATATAAACCTAGCATCTATTACCTTATGATATTTAATCACCGATATTTATTATCCATGCTCATGTGCATAAGTGTATCCTTGCATGTAACATATGCACAAAAAGAGCGATTTTATTCGACCGAAAATGGCTTGTCAAATAGCTTGATTAATAAGATTTATCAAGACTACAAAGGATACATTTGGATTGCCACGGAATATGGACTAAATAAATTTGATGGTATTAAGTATACCAATTACAATCATATACCAAATGATACAAATTCTCTGGCCAACAACTACGTACAGAATATTTATGAGGACAAACAACGTACCCTTTACATTGCCACAATAACAGGCTTAATGACCTACAATAGAGCTAAAGATTGTTTTGAGACAGTGCAAATGTATAATGATGGAGTGATCACTCTTCCACATGTTGTATCAATTGACGAATCGTTGGATGGTACAATTTGGATTGGTACGTCAGGCGAAGGGGTTTTTAAAATCAACGAAGGCGAAACCTGTGCAGTTTTTGCAAAAGATGTATCGAAAGTCATTACCAGCAATTATCTAAACGCTCTTTTTATCGACTCGAAAGACAAACTTTGGATTGGTACTCAAAATGACGGTTTAACCTCCTACGATCTACAAACACAGCAAGTGCAAATATTTAGAGAACCAGCACAACTGAGCAGTGATAAGATATCGGTTATAACCGAAGATACCGAAGGTCGCATTTGCGTAGGCACACATGCCAGTGGGTTGAATGTATATGATGCTGAGACCCATCGCTTCCATGCAATTCCATACAAAGGAGCTTCGTCATTAACGGTAAGCTCATTGCTCGTAAACAGCAACAAGCAATTGCTGATAGGGACAGATGGGCAAGGACTGAAGGTGTATAAAAGAGCAAATAACCTAATAGAAGATTATGAGATGAATCCGACCCCATTTGATTTCTCGAAAAGTAAAGTACATAGTATTTTTGAAGATCAAGACAAAAATAGTTGGTTGGGCATTTTTCAAAAGGGTATTTTATTTGTTCCTTTCAAGCAAAATAAATTTGACTATTATGGTTATAATTCTTACAAACACAATTCAATAGGCTCAAGTTGTGTAATGAGTATAAGCAAAGACAAGCAAGGGCTAATCTGGATAGGCACAGACAACGATGGCATCTACACGATCAACAGCCAAGGGCAGCGCATAAACCATTTTTACGATGCAGGCACACCCCGCTCAGCACCTAATGCGGCACTCAGTGTATACAATGATTCGGATGACAACTTGTGGGTGGGTTCGTATACCAAAGGCTTAGGGAGATTCAATAAACAGACGGGACAATGTGATTATATTACACAATTTAGAGATAAAAAAGTGTACTTCGTTACCGAAGATCGTAACCAAAACATATTGATTGGAACGCATGGATCGGGCATGTATATTTATAATAGAATATCGAAGCGGATCGAGGAATATCAAAACAAGGATCGTAAAGCCAAGGGCGAGTTTTCGATAGAAACCATTGGTAATAATTGGATTAATACGATTATATATGACACACAAGAGCGTATCTGGATAGGACATTATAGGGGGCTTGATTGCATGGATGCAAAAACACGAAGATTAATAAAAATCAAAAGCGATATAGACATGGCAAACATCGTCGTGTTTGATCTGTTTGAGGATACAAATCAAACGATCTGGATGGGTACATCGTCGGGATTATTGTTATATGATAAGCAGCAACAATACATTCGAAAATATACCGAAAGCGAGTGGCTCTCACAAAACGTTATTTGTGGCATATCGCAAGACGATAGTTCAAACATCTGGGTAAGTACCTATTATGGAATTTGTAAATTGAATGTAGAAAACAAAAAAGTAACACGATACAACGCGGGTGATGGCTTGCAAGGCAATGAGTTTACTAGAGGGGCAGTATACCGTAGTCAAGAGGGTAAAATATACTTTGGAGGTACTAACGGAGTTACCGCTTTCTATCCGAACGATATAACAGATAACAAAAGAAAGCTAAAAATAGGACTTACCAATTTTTACTTATCCAACAAGGCGATTCGCTTAGGAGACATGTCTGGTGAAAACCCTATTATCAATACGTCCCTTGCCGATGCCGATACATTTACCCTATCGTATAATGACAACACATTTAGTCTTGAGTTCTCGTCATTCGAATACTCCAATCCCGAACGCATTACGTATCAATATATGATAAAAGAATTGGATACAGAATGGCAAAGTCCTATATCGGGAACCAATAATGTTACCTATAATAACCTAAGTCCTGATAAGTATACTTTTATGATAAGGGCTTGTGATAATGACAACTACTCCGAGATAAAAACTCTATTTATTGTTATTACCCCCCCTTGGTTTCAGACATGGTGGGCCTATCTGCTTTATCTTATCTTGGCAATACTTATTCTATGGATAGTAATAAATTATGTTGTTTCACGAGTAAGGTATCGGCACAAGTTGATGCAAGCAAAGTATGCAGAACAAGTAAATGAAGCAAAACTGCAATTTTTCATAAACATTTCGCATGAGATACGAACCCCGATGACACTTATCATAAATCCGTTGGAAAAACTTATAGCGGACAATAAAGATCAGGACAAAAACAAAACGTATCACATCATATACCGTAATGCTCAACGCATCCTGCGTCTAATTAACCAGTTGATGGATGTACGCAAGCTAGACAAAGGGCTAATGGTTTTGAATTGTCAACATACCGATATGGTTGGTTTTATAAAAGACTTGATGCTTACTTTTGATTATCAGGCACAAAAGCGACACATTCAGTTCGTGTTTGAAGAACACCCACAACAATTACAAGTCTGGATTGACCTCAACAATTTTGATAAGATATTGATGAACGTATTATCGAATGCTTTTAAATATACTGCCGACGAAGGTGCTATTGTCATTAAACTGTCCACAGCAAAAGATGAGCGAGTAACATCTCCCTTACACAGCTACTTCGAAATTAGCATCTCCGATACAGGTGTAGGTATAGACGAGCATCAGATTGAAGCTATCTTTGGACGGTTTTATCAAATCAGCAATCCAATAACCAATTCAAGTGTAGGAACAGGTATTGGTCTGCATCTCACACAACAACTTGTAAAACTACACGGAGGAGTCATTTATGCCGAAAACAGAACTGACATCAAGGGTAGCCGATTTACAATACGTATACCGCTAGTTAACAGCCCAATCAACCCGACTGCTGAAAATATCCAATCAACCCCGCTAAGAAAAATGATTGTTGAAGAACATCAATTTGAGGTGCAAGAGAAAGTGAAAAAACGCACTCGATCAAAAACAAATTATAAAATACTGATTGTAGAGGATGAGGACGAGATAAGAAGCTACTTGCATGACGAATTGTCGGTATATTATAAAGTTAGCGAATGTAAAAATGGCAAAGAAGCCTTAGCCTTTGTACTCAAAGAACAGCCCGACCTTGTAATTTCGGATGTGATGATGCCCGAAATGGATGGTATCAGCCTATCTAAAAAGATGAAGCAAAACATAAACATAAATCATATTTCTATCATTTTGCTGACAGCTAAAACGAGGGTCGAAGATCGTCTCGAAGGGATTGGTACAGGTGCAGATGCCTATCTCGAAAAGCCTTTTAATACTGAAATATTACGACAAACAATAGACAACCTACTTGTTAATAAAAACCGACTTCGCAATAAATACGAGGGGAATCAGGATCAAAAGAACAGACTTGATAAGTTATCTATTAAGCCATCGGACGAGTTACTGATGGAACGAGTGATGAAAGTTGTCAACGAACACATCTCGAATCCACAACTGAATGTCGAAATGCTTGCCGACAAAATAGGCATGAGCCGTGTGCATATGTATCGAAAAATGAAAGAATTGACAAACATGTCGACACTTGAATTTATTCGCAACATACGGCTCAAACAGGCTGCAAGCCTTTTAGAAAACAAAAAACTATCGATTTCGGAAGTAGCATATGCCACGGGATTTTCGAATTTATCGCATTTTTCGAGTTCGTTCAAAGATTTTTATGGAGTTTCTCCTACCGAATTTATGGCAAAACATAAATAATAAAACGAGTTTGTTATGTACAAGTTAATTTCTGTATATTTGTGATTCTATTAACTTTATCTTGTAAATGCCAAATCTATGAAAAAACGAATTCTCTTGTTTGCATTATGCGTACTCACATACAGTAATCTATTTTCTCAAGCCTATGAACATGAGCAATCTAAGACTTACATTTACCCAACCGACCCACTTGTAAAACAGAAGCTGGATCAGTGGCAAGATCAAAAATTTGGGATGATTATCCATTGGGGACTATATACCGTAGGTGGTGTTATTGAATCGTGGCCTTTGGTCTCGGAAGAGGAGGATTGGCTGAAACGCACCCCCGATATGACCTATACCGAGTTCAAAAAATGGTATTGGGATTTATCGTACTTATTCAACCCCGTAAAGTTTAATCCCGATCAATGGGCAGAAGCAGGTAAGATGGCAGGAATGAAATATGTGGTATTCACCACCAAACATCACGACGGATTCTGCTTGTTCGATACGAAAGAAACAACCTTCTCTACAATGAATGGTCCCTTCAAAGACAATCCCAAAGCCAATATTGCTAAGTACGTTTTTGAGTCTTTCCGAAACCAAGACTTTATGATTGGGGCATACTTCTCAAAGCCCGATTGGCATTCCCAATACTATTGGTGGGATAAATATGCTACTTATGATCGTAACAATAATTACGATATTCGTAAAAATTCAGAGCGTTGGGAGATGTTTAAATCATTTTGCTACAATCAAATTAATGAGCTTACCTCTAATTTTGGAAAAATAGATATTGTATGGCTCGATGGTGGACAGGTGAGCCCAATCACACCCGAGTTAAAAGCTTGGTTTGGAAAATCGTACAGAGGCAGTCAAGATCTTGATATGGCTAAAATAGCAACAATGGCACGTAAGAATCAGCCAGGGGTATTAATGGTAGATCGTACGGTCGTGGGACCTTACGAGAATTATCAAACACCTGAACAAACGATACCCGACAAGCAACTAACCGAGCCATGGGAAAGCTGTATAACACTGGGCAATTATTGGAGTCATATGCCTAACGACACCTACAAATCGTCGCACTGGGTTATCCATACGCTTACCGAGATTGTAGCTAAAGGGGGTAGTCTATTATTAGGAGTAGGTCCTACAAGCGAAGGTGTGTTGTACGAAGATGTTATCAAACGTTTAGACGAGATAGGTGTATGGACAAGTAAAAATGGTGAAGCTATATACGGCACGCGTATCACCCCGCATTACAACAGTGGTAAAACGTGGTTTACCCAAAGTAAGAATGCAAAGACCATCTATGCTATTACTTGTATTGAAGAGAAAAGTACGACACCCACAACAATAGAGTGGGAGGGTAATATTCCTGCCAAAGGTGCTACAATGACTTTGTTGCATGCCAATGTTGCTGTAAGCTACAAAGTGTTTAATAACAAAGTATTAGTAAACATACCTAAAGGATTGCCTAAAAACCTACCTGCACTAGCTTTTAGATATAATAATTGAATAATTTAATGGGCTGTATTTAAATTCTATTTAGTGGAGAATTTTAGGGAGAAAGATAATAAGCCCTACAATTATAGATGCAACAGAAGTAACCAAGACTGCTGCTGCACTTAGATCTTTAGCTTTTTTAATCAAATGGTTATATTGGGGAGATACAAGATCGCACAGATTTTCGATCGCCGAATTGACTAACTCCATTGCAATAACAATGGCTATTGTCATGCAAATTACAATCCACTCAGAAGCTGTTATATTAAAAAATACGCCCATCAGAATAACGAAAAAAGCAATTGCGATGTGAATACGAGCATTATGTTCTTCACAACAAAGTATCTTAAGCCCTTCCCAAGCATATTTGAAACTTAGCAATCGTTTCTGTATTGTGAATGCTTGCCTCTTTTTTTCGTCCATTCTCAAAAAATATAGTTTCAACAAAAGTAGTTTATTCTCTGAATATAAGATGTAAAGAGGTCTTTATATTATTCAGACTAAAATAAAATGATTTTTTGTTGCTTTATTTTTTTCTTTTTTAAATAATTCGTATTACTTTTGCACTCGCTTTCAATAAGCAATAGGGAGATTCCGTAGCTCAGTCGGTAGAGCACATCACTTTTAATGATGGGGTCCTGGGTTCGAACCCCAGCGGGATCACAGATATAAAACTCAATTATCTAATTATAAGGTAGTTGAGTTTTTGCTTTTATCAAAAGGGGACGCTTTTAGGGGACACTAATTATATTTACTTTAAAAATTTTATGATAAATGAAAATATTTATCTTTGTATAAAAACAAGATATGTTATCGTATAGGAATTTTTTCTCTAATTTAGGTTTTGATTTTGAGAAAGACTTGAAATCAATAAAACTTATCTTTGAGAAAAATCCAGAACTAACAACAAAATTAGAAAACTCTACATTTTACTACCACTCTCCCAATAAGACTAATACATCGTTTTATCTCATTGCCCTCCCATTACTAGAATCCGATTTAAAAGATATCAAAAAACATCTATGGAATAAAAATGATGCGGATTTGTTTTTTTATCCCCTTCCTAATAGTGAAGATATCGCAATGTCTTACGCTAAATACTCTCCTTTAGTTAGTTTGAAAGATAGTATTTTAGATACCTTCAATACATTAGATTCTGATTTAAAGAAGATTGAAAAAATAAAGTATTGGCAATTTGATAGCGGAGCTTTTTGGCTAAACTATCATTCTTTTATTGATAAAGCAAAATATAAAGGAATAGATAAAGATCTAGCCTCAACCCTAAAGGTTTTGAGAGATCAATTAAATAAAACACTCTTACCTCTTATTAAGGAAGAGGTAAAACGCAATAGTGTAGTTCAAGCTTTAATTGATAGGACTTTATATATTAAATATCTAGAAGATAACCATATAATAAATTCAGACTTTTATAAATTTTATTTCAAAAACGAGTCTTTAGATTATAAACAATTACTAATAGGAGGTAATACTCAACAGATAAATAGATTATTCAAGGAGATTCATAAAATATTTAACAATAATCTTTTCGAGCATCCCACAATTGAAAATGATTATCTCACTAATGAAGTTTGTGGCTTAATTGTGCATTCCTTTAATTCGGATATAACAGGTCAATTAAGATTATTTGATTTTGAGTTTAATATTTTGCCAGTAGAGTTTATTAGTTATATATATGAGGTCTTTTTGTCCGAGAAACAAAAAGATAATGGTATTTATTATACTCCCAAAAAATTAGCTCAGTTAATTGTAGATGATACAATAATCAATAATGAACTAGGAAGCGTTCTAGATCCCTCGTGTGGTTCAGGGATGTTCCTTATTGTTGCATTTCAGAGATTATTAGAAATTGCACAAAACAAAGGCATAGAGCCAAAAGATAGTCTTCAAAAAATAAAATTTAGAACCGAAATACTATCAAAATATATTTTCGGCATAGAAAAGGAGCCAACAGCTCAAAGATTTACTTTGTTTTCTTTGTCATTGCAGATATTCAGAGGCATTGAGCCTAAAGAGATAAAAGAATATATAGCTAAAAATATAGAAGAGAATAATAAGATAGACTTATTCAGTGAGTTTTCTTTTTTTGAAAATATTAAGTGTACAAATACGCTACATATTAAAGAGGATGAGATTCCATTTAAAAATAAAATATTCAGATATATAGTTGGAAATCCCCCCTTCTTTGAAATTGCTGACACAGAGGAGCTTTGTGCAGAAATATCATTCTTAGGGAATTATAAAGTAGAATTAGATACAGAAAATATCGTAAAGGCTAATACCATAGTTGGTAAAAGCCAGATATCGCAATGTTTCCTATTAAAGATCAAAGACTGGGGCGATATAAACACTCGCTTTGGTTTTGTATCAAATAGTTCCAATTTTTACAATGATTTTTCTGTAGATTTTCAAAGATATTTTTATTCTAGTTTTAATATTGAGAAAATATATGAACTATCTAGAGTCAAAAACATATTATTTGAGAAAGCACAAGAAAGCGTTGTGTCCATTATCTTCACTCTGGACAAACCCTTGAATAACATTGTAGCATATTACCCTGTAGATTTAGGACTATTTTCAGAGAAGCCTTTTGAACTCTTAATTATTCAAGAAGACAAATCTATTCAAATAAAACAAAATGAATTAAAAAATCAAGCGATTAGATTGAGAGATTTCTTAGTCGGAAATGAATATGACTTCTCGCTGTATCATTCCTTAAATAAAGATAAATATCTAAAGGACTATATTGCACAAGATAACAATGATCGGTTCCTAATATATGAAGGTCTTAAAGTTGTTGGAGAGAAAGCTATAAAACAAGAGTTTGGAGTAGACAAAGAGAAATGGAGAAGTTTAGATAGGGAAAACCAACTGGAGTATTTCAATAAATTTAGAGAGAAATACACAAGTAATATTCCCAATGAAAGATGCAAAATTGAGTTAATAAAGCCCTCAAACCTAACTCCATTTGGATATAAAGACGTCTGCATTTATCTAGAGGAGAATATTTCAAATTTGGAGAGAGGTAGAAAACCTGAAATATATGTAGGAGAAAAAAATATATTCAATAGAACAGGTAATTTATTATTGCCAAAACCACTTGTACACTAACCTAAAACCATTTGTACATAAAAAATTGAGACCGCAACAAGTTGTATAGCCCTCAAACCTACCTAAAAACGCACACGCCACCAAATGTA
>JBDLTH010000081.1:0-8183 GCA_039799165.1 Bacteroidota bacterium | reverse complement strand
CAATATCTCTACTGGATAAATCCAACGTTTTTTTATGTTTAGATAATATACGAATCCAAGTATACTCCCATTCTCCTTTTTTACACCATTTGCGAAAATGACCAAATACGGTTTTATAGCTGAGAATAGTCTTCGAAAACAAGCTGTTAACAGGAAGCATATGCCATTGAATACCTGTTTTCAATTTGTAGAGAATGCTGTTGACTATCTGAATAAGACAACTCTTTGTCTTAAATCCTCGCTTTGCGATTGATAAATGAGGTAATATTTCAAACTCAATTGTATCTTTGTCCAGTACTTTGTACATAGGGAGCGTTATTCTTTGTTGTTTTGCAATTACAAATTTAACGCTTCTTTATTATTTATCCCTCAAATTTAATAAGTCAAGACAACTTCTTTAAAACTTAGAACTATTGACCATGAAAAAAGTAGTAACATTCGGAGAAATTATGTTGCGACTAGCAACACCCGGTTATCAACGTTTTATACAATCCAACACACTCAACTCAACCTTTGGAGGAGGTGAAGCAAATGTAGCTGTATCGCTTGCAAACTATGGTATACCAACCGATTTTATCACCCGCCTGCCTAATAACGATATTGCAGAATGGTGTATATCGGATCTGCGGAAATATAATGTAGGCGTAAACAATATTAGTAGAGGTGGCAACCGAGTGGGTATCTATTTTCTCGAAACAGGTGCTGCTGCACGTGCATCGAAAGTAGTATATGACCGAGCTAACTCGGCTATTGCCGAAATAAACCCGGTATGATAGACTGGGCAACTATATTCAAGGATGCAGCATGGTTCCATTGGACGGGTATCACACCAGCATTGTCTCTAGGTGCAGCTGATGCATGCCTAGAAGCAATACAAGTTGCCAACAGAATGGGAGTTACTGTATCAACTGACGTGAACTATCGGAAAAACTTATGGAAATATGGTAAAACGCCAGATCAAGTTATGCCTGATTTGGTAAGTGGATGCGATGTGATTTTAGGAAATGAAGAGGATGCAGACAAAATATTCGGTATAAAGCCCGAAGGGTTTGACGTTTCTCATACAGGAGGCGAAGTAAAAGCCGAAGCCTTTGAATCGGTTTGTACACAATTGATGGCTCGTTTTCCTCGTGCTAAAAAAGTTATTACAACATTACGTGGGTCTATAAATGCCAATCATAATACATGGGCAGGATGTCTATATTCTGACACCTTGTACCAATCGAAACGTTACGACATTTCACATATCGTAGATCGTGTAGGCGGTGGAGACTCGTTTATGGGAGGTTTGATCTATGGATTGATGACCTACCCCAATGACGACCAAAAAGCCCTTGACTTTGCGGTAGCAGCCTCGTGCCTTAAACATACCATTTATGGCGATTATAATTTGGCTACAATTGCCGAAGTGCAAAACCTGATGGGTGGCGATGAATCGGGACGTGTATCTCGATAAACCTGTAACACATATTGTCCCTTGCTTGGTCTTCTAAATTAAACAAGGGACATCTAAAAAAAATAAAACCTGATAACAATGGCACGATTTAGTAGAATAGAAGTTTATCAATCGATCCTCTCAACAAGGATGATCCCTGTATTTTACCATACTGATCTCGAATTATCTAAACAAGTTATAAAAGCTTGTTACGAAGGAGGTGTAAGAGTTTTTGAATTTACAAACAGAGGAGACTTTGCTCACGAAATATTTGCAAGCTTAAACAAATGGTGCGAAAAAGAATGCCCTGACTTAATTTTAGGTATCGGGTCAATTGTAGATGCAGGAACAGCTTCATTATATTTACAACTAGGTGCAAATTTTGTTGTGGGACCTCTTCTCAATCCTGATATATTTAAAGTTTGCAACCGCCGTCAAGTAGCCTATGTACCTGGGTGCAGCACAGCCTCGGAAATAGGATATGCACAAGAGCTAGGTGTGGAGTTTGTAAAAATATTCCTAGGTGATGTGGTTGGCTCTGATTTTATAAAAAGTATCAAAGGCCCTATGTCATGGTCTAAGTTGATGGTTACGGGTGGTGTTAGTCCAGATGCAGACAACCTTAGCAAATGGTTTAAAGCTGGGGCTAGTTGCGTAGGCATGGGATCAAACCTATTTCCTCCCCAAATTTTGGCATCGGGTAATTGGAGTGAGATTACAGCAATGTGTCAAAATGTATTAACCACAATCAAATCGTTATAGCAGTTTCAATACATGCAATACCATATCATCAAAAAACAAGAAGGGGCTTTTAAGTAGTGTGTTTCACGACTTATTAGCCTCTTTATTATAGATTATAAAGAACCAAACGGGCAGTATAACACCCTTGCAAACAGTAGATATAGCTATCGCCCACCATACACCTACAATACCCATTTGCGATGCTAAATAATACGCTAAGGGAATACGCAATATATTGAATGATATACTGATAACAGCAGGCTCTACGGTACGACCTATACCATTAAACATGCCTTGAGTAGTGAGTTCGAGCATCATAAATATTTGAACCAAACCCATCACTAACAAATACTGAGCTCCTGCTTGTATAGCATCCTCATGAGGAACTATGAGTCCAAAAATAGCCCCTCCAAATAATATAAATACGATACTTACCACTACACCTAAGCAAAGCATAATACGTAAGGCATAGATATATGCTTTACGCCCACGTTCAATCTTTTTTGCGGCATAGTTCTGTGCCATAAAAGCACTAAGTGCAGTAGAAAAACCTTGTGATGTATTCCACGTTACAGCCTCTATTTGTCCGCCTGTAGTTTGTGCCATAACCCCTAAATGCCCTCCATAAATAGACGCTATACGAGCAAGTGTCATATTAATCATCGCAAACAAGGAATTCATAATAGCTACAGGTGTACCTAAGAACAATACCTTTTTGAGAAATACCATGCGTACTTTTATCAAAAACGAGAAGTTACCAAGTATTCGATTTCCATATTTTATTTGATATGCAAACAGGGCAAAAACAAATATCTGAGAGATAGCAGCTCCTACAGCAGCTCCTTGCAACCCCATCTTGAATGTAAACATCAACAACGGATCTAATATTATATTCAAAACAAGCCCAAATGCATTATTTCGGAACGGTATAAAACTTCGACCTGCACCATTATAAATACCTGCGAAGTTATAAGACATAAACTGAAATGGTAAACAGATGCTTACTATACGCAAATACAATACTGCATCTTCAGTGATATCGGGTGCTAATTTGAAAAACGAGAGGATGGGCGTAGCAAATATAAATAAAATAGCAGACCATACAATACCTAAAACAATAGATATAGTAGTTGTATGCGAAGCATATGTGGCTGCTCTACGCAGTTTTTTTGCACCAATACTCTGCCCTACGGCAACCTCTGCCCCAATCATTGCTAAAATAGCAATAGATGCTGTAAGCCACAACAACATGCCGATAGACCCTATTGCAGCTTCGGACTTTGTGGCAATAGCGGGGTCAGTAGCAGAACTCAACCTGCCTACCCACGACATGGCTAACAAAGCATATGCCATCTGCAAAAAACTTGTACCCATAAGGGGCAAAGCCAGATTGAGAAGGCTAGAAAATATATTACCCTCGGTTAGATTATGAATCCCTTTTTTTGCCATCACTTAGTTAATATCTCTCTGATTTTTTGTACAAACAAAAAGCGACTACTAAAATTAGTAATCGCTTCTTGAACTTTGAGCGGAAGACGGGGCTCAAACCCGCGACCCTCAGCTTGGAAGGCTAATGCTCTATCAACTGAGCTACTTCCGCAACAATAGTGGTGGGCAGTGATGGATTCGAACCACCGTAAGCGTAAGCTAGCTGAGTTACAGTCAGCCCCATTTGGCCACTCTGGTAACTGCCCCTTTGCTTTATTGCGTTGCAAAAGTAAGCATTTATTTGAATACTACAATAGAAATAATTATTTTTTTAAAACAATTATTTAACACCGTATAGACCTTCTAAAACTCAACAGGCATGCCAAAAAGATTAAACTGATTATATACTGACACTTGTGTATATGACAAGAGCGAACTATCTCATAAGGCAGCCCGCTCTTAGCTATGTTTATTTTAAGTTACTTCAGTCTATAAATTAATTGAAAATTTATTACTGGCCACCATTTAAAATATTTAGTGTACTCATCAACATCTTTAAAACTCTCGCTCACTTGATTGGCTGATGCTAGTACTTCTCCATTTTGACTTAATTTATAATCTCCGTTGTATAATGCTCCTAATTCGAACTTAAATCCAAGACGGCTCTTAGGTATACTTTTACCCAACCCAATACCCACATATGGTTTAACAAAATTACCTAATTTGAGATCGGCATCTAATGTACCATCATTACGAATATTTAAATTATAGTCATGGAAACCTAATTGAGGCCAAGAAGTTACATTATCTGCTAATTGAACTCCGCCTCCTGTATCAGGATTTGCCAATCGCCCTTTCACTTTCACCTCATTTTTACCCATAAATACACCTGCGGTTAAATGAAATATACCAAAACTCATCGGATGAATATCAAACAATACGTGCCCATGATTCAATTTAAATTTGCCATCTCCTGTATAATCGGGAGAGAAATTACCATCAACAGCACCTTTAATGTTCTCGTCATCTATGCCTACTGTAAATTTAGGACTTTTGTATTCTAAAAAATTATACCCCAATCTCAAGTTAAGATTTTGAGATAAAGTAGTCATCACCTCTATACCTGGCCCCATTGTAGATGCACCTATTCCAAATGATATTCGGTCGAAAAAACCTCTGCTAAAATATCTCTTCTTAACCCCTGAGCTCTTCAGTACATCATCTACTTTAGCTTTATCATCTACTATGATAATTGTATTATAACTGCCTATAATTACATTGTTACCTACAATAGTTACTTCATCTTTACCTGTAACTTTTGCATTATTTCTTACACCTACTGCCTCTTTTGTATTGGTAACAAGAGAATCGACCATTACCTTTATTTTCTCACTCTCAACTACGGCAACGTCATTAGGAGATAAATCATTCAAATTTACTTTCGACGTATTTTGAGAAAAAGCCACAGGTGTGAATAATAACATAATAACACCAAACATCATTCCTTTCATACAAAACCTAACTTTTACTTTTAAAAAAAATATAAAAAATTCGCTTAACGAATCAAGTGAATGACACAAAGATAAATTATTTAACTATAATATCGCCTTTCTATTAATTTTTTATCAAAATTGAACATAATAAATTTGAGTAAGATTAATACGATATTAAATCTTCTAGCTAAACAAAACAAGAGGGCTATCTTTATTAAGAAGCCCTCTTGTTTTGTTTAGCTAGAAGATATTATTTTTTTTCGATTTTTTTCTTTTCCTCTTTTCTTTGTAGAATTTCATAAGCTACAGGTGTAGCGATGAAAACGGAAGAATATGTACCTACTATGATACCTAATAGCATAGCAAAAGCAAAACTTCTGATCGAGTCTCCACCTAGAACAAAGATACAAAGCAACACAAGCATAGTACTAAACGAAGTGCTTATGGTACGAGTTAACGTTGTATTAAGCGAATCGTTGATGTTCTGACCTATTCCACGTTGAGGGAAGTCTGTTCTTCTTTCGCGCACACGGTCAAAGATAACGACCTTATCGTGGATAGAGAAACCTACTACGGTAAGAATAGCTGCTATAAAGTGTTGATCGATCTCTAGCGAAAATGGCATAAATTTGTAGAAGAACGAGTAAGCAAATATAAGTATTGCCGCATCGTGTGCTACTGCTACTATTGTACCTAATGAGAAAGCCAAATCACGGAATCTGATCAGAATATATAGCCCCATACACAAGATAGCCAATGCTACAGCTCCTATGGCTGCGGTTTTCATGTCATCAGCTACACTAGGCCCTACTTTTTGAGAACTTTGTATATAGTTGTCGATATTTTTACCTTCTGCTATTTCGCTTTTCAATGCGGTATTCATTATACTTCTGATCTCAGCTTCCACATTATCAGTTGCATCTTCAATCTTATAGTTTGTAGATATTCTTACCTGATTGCTCGAACCTATTGTGATAACATTAACCATTGCATCGCCAAATGCGGGTTCTAGCAAATCGGTTATTTTATCAGTATGCACAGGCTTATCAAAACGAACAATATAGTTACGCCCACCAGTAAAGTCAATACCACGGTTGAGACCTAAGGTGAATAGAGAGATTACTCCCAATACGATAATAGCCAATGACACAGCATACGCTTTTTTATAAAGATTCAAGAAATTAATCTTGGTATCCATTAAAAAGTTTTGTAAAGGCTTAGAAGTAAATGTAAGATTACCAAATTTACCTTTCGAGAAACCATAGTCATACACCATACGTGTCATGAAAATAGCAGTAAAGAAAGATGCCGAAATACCAATAATCTCGGTAATGGCAAATCCTCTGATCGCCCCTGTTCCAAAACTGTATAGAATAATACCTGTGATAATCGATGTCAAGTTAGAGTCAAAGATTGCCGTAAAAGCATGTTTATAACCATCTGCTACAGCTGTTTTCACATTCTTACCTGAGCGAAGCTCTTCTTTTGTACGCTCATAGATGAGTACATTTGCATCTACCGCCATTGCTAGTGCTAATACCAAACCACAAATACCTGGTAATGTAAGTACTGCATGGAACGACGCCAATACCCCTAGTGTAAAAAACAGGTTGAGTAATAGAGCCACGTTGGCAATCATACCTGGTATAAAACCATATACAAGGCACATATACGCCATAAGGACAATAAGTGCTACAATGAATGAGACAATACCAGCTTGTATAGCCTCATCTCCAAGAGAGGGGCCTACAATATCTTCTTGTACAATACGTACACTCGCACGCATTTTACCTGATTTCAGCACGTTTTCTAAGTCTTTTGCCTCTTCTACGGTAAAGTTACCTGTGATAGAAGAGTTACCACCCTCGATGCGGTCGTTAACATTGGGTGCAGAGTATACATAACCATCAAGCACAATTGCTATTGACTTGCCTCGTTCAGCACCTGTTATAGTTGCCCATCGTTTAGCTCCCGAAGAGTTCATCTGCATGCTAACACCCCATCCTTGCCCTTGTACTTGGTCGGCTTTGGAGGATATTACGGCATCGCCATCTAGTGCAGGACCTCTTTTTGATCCATCACCACGAAGCGAGTATAATTGGTATGTATTTGTTTCTTTGCCATCAACGCTTAACGATTTAAAACCCCATGCAAACTTCAAGTCGCTTGGATATAAATCTTTTGCCGAAGCTAATATCGAATTCACTGCAGCGGTATCTTTGTGGTCAACGATGGCTACAACAGCACCCATACCAAACTGTCCATTGATATATTCGAATAGTGTTTTACTAAATTTACGATTGGATTTAGTAGAACTTGCTACATTAGCTATTGCTATTGAATCTGTTGTTGTAACCACAGAGTCAACGACATCATTGGTAGATGCACCACTATGAACTGCAAGTATCTCGGCACTTCTTGAGTTGATTGTACCCAGATAGCCTTGTATTTCTTGAAGATTGAATGTTTTCCAAAACTCAAGATTGGCATTTCCTTGGAGTAGTTTTTTTACACGCTCTGGTTCTTTAACACCAGGCAATTCGATTAATATACGCTCGGCACGATCCAGCTTTTGGATATTTGGAGCTACAACCCCAAATCGGTCAATACGAGTACGTAATACATTGAATGAGTTATCTGCAACACTTTGCAATTCTTTTTGAAGTACAATTTTTACAGCAGCATTGTTGTCTGTAGGCTTAATTTGCTCATTCAATTTAGCACCAAACACGGTTGCTAATTTTGCAGACTTATCTATGCCTTCATATTTTTCTACAAACAACGTCAAGAAGTCTTTATTGCTTCCTTTTCTATTCTCTTCAATAGCTTGTTGTAGTGCGTTGTTAAACTGTGCATCCTCCTGATTAGCCAGTGAGCGTAATACCGCTGCAGCATCAATTTCGAGAATAACATTCATACCGCCTTTAAGGTCAAGACCTAAGCCTATTTCCTTTTCTCTGGCTTGCTTTAAAGTGTATCCCATCCACACTTTTTCGGTAGAAATAGAATCAAGATAATGACTCTTAACATTCAAATCACCATTTGCATATTCTTCAGCCTGCTTTTCATAATATCTTGTCACAAAG
>JBDLTH010000080.1:0-97600 GCA_039799165.1 Bacteroidota bacterium | reverse complement strand
AACAAATAAATGCCGAATATATGATATTAGAAGCGTGCTAGTTGGTGATAGATGAAGGCATCTAGCTAACTTTGTTGTGTTAATAGATAAGATTTATTCGTTGTTCTGAAGAGGTATAGAGAAAGTAAACTTTCTCTCATCTGGTAACAAATGTAATCTTCAAACTTACATTTGTTACTCAACAACGCTAATAAAACCTTATTGAATAAAGTAGTAATTGAATTTTTCAAAAAAGAAATATAGAGACACACATTTTCTTGTTTCCTAAGATCTAATTCGATTGAAAAACACACAAATTTTTCTATGATAAAGCTATCCCACACGATAGCTTTATTTTAGAAAACTTGAGACTAATTTCGTCGATGCTAAAGAGTAAAATAAACGACACCTGAAAGTATATACATCAAACAGACTCCTTCCCTATTACGCCTCCTAGTAAGACCTCAGCTAATAATTTATCTACAATGCCTGTAACGCCTAGTGTAAAGGATCGAACTTCCTCGACCAATTCACCCAGAACAAACAAATCCTTCCTCTCTGCAGGAGTACGCTGCCCAGCAGTATGCACCTCTTGTATCGAAATTAGTTTATCATCAACACCATTGATTATGCTAAATTGATAAACAATTGCTCCTCTCCCAACACACTCTCTACGCAACTCGATAGTTGTTGCACCCAATTTTAACTCAAAGCAATCTACACCGTCCAGTTTTCTCCACCTAACATCGCCTCTTTTAGTCTTCTGCGTTAGGTTGTCTATCAAGACCCTCACTTTCTTTTCCATAAATCCTCTATCAATATTAAATACTTGGTATAAAAACCGAAACGTATCAGAGTACTAAACTAGCCCCTCTCTAGTTTTGTCTGCAACAGTAAAAAAAGCATGAACCTATACTACATTTGCAGCACAAATACTCCTTCATTATTTTCTGAACAAAAATAACAAAAAAAAGAGAACTAAAATGACCTTGGTTCTCTTTTTTTTATTATTTAAATACATCCACACAGGCTTAACTAAACCAATACAAACAACACGGTCAAGTGTTAAAAAACGACCTCTCCCCTTTGCCAATTTTGCCTTCGACACGGCACTCTTGAAGTAGCTCATCCACTATAATATCAATTCCAAAATAAGCGGTACGGACTTCCTCTACCAGCTTTTTGAGTAGCTCGAAGTCTTTGCTTTCGGGCAAAGATGAGTTTTTTTGAGACTCGTCTTTACCCAAATACACTAAAGTTTCTGATTGAGGATTCTTAAGCCAAAATTGGTATAAAACACCTTTGCTCAAAGTAAAATCTCTACTCACATATATTGTAGATGCACTTAAGGATAATGCAAAACGAATGCCTTCGTTACTCTCTTCCTTAAACCAATTTGTTGTTCTGCTTTTTGTTTTTTGTATCAAAGAATCAATTAAAATTCTTACTTTTTGTTCCATCATTTTTGCTAAGTTTGTTTAATCTAACATACGTATAGCATACACTACACGTATGAAAACCCGAATTTAGTACAAAAAAATGAAACAAATGCGTTGTATATTTTACTTTTAAATAAACACTAAAAAAAACAACCTTTATTAACTTAAAATCTGATCTAACGATAACTAGAAGTACCTCTAGGCAACAAGCCATCACTCTTTCCGATTACACCATCTTGCTTCGTTTGATTCAACAAATCGTCTACAATAGCATCAATACCAAAATATCCAATATGCACCTCTTCAATCAAGTTTCTCAACAACTCAAATTCTTTCGAATCTTCATCAATTTTTGGTTGCTCCCTATCAAGAGATATAAGCATATCACCCTCTGGGCTTACAATCCAAAAACGGTAATTGACAATCTGATCTGACGAATACTTTTTATTTACATAAATATCTGATACATTTAAAGACAGGACAAAGATAGTCCCCTCTTCTGTAACCTGTTTTGTCCAATTTACTTCTCGTTTTTTAGTTCTGTGTCCCAAACTATCTATTAATACCCACAACTTTCTATCCATTATACTTGTTTGCTGTTATTCTAATCCTCCCCATAATCAAAAGGAGATTTATGAAGTGAAAACACCTTAAATCTATCCCTAAAACATCCACTCAATACATTACAATTCAATATATCAAAATAGAGATAATACCTAAAAAAATAAAGGAGTTCACACTCAAAATTGAGAACAAAAATAAGAAAAAAAAATGAAATCTGAAAAAAATACACGAAAACACACTATAAATAAATAAATAAATACCTATTCGAATATTTATTATACCTATCCAATCATTATAAATTCAATTGTTTAATATCAGTATATTTGTGCTTTATTTAGCCTAAAACAAAAAAAACAAATAGCAACATTAATAAGAATAGTACAATGTCAGTAGAAATAGAACTAATAGAAATCGCAAAAAAAATACGTGCCATGACTCAAACCGGTTTGGTATATGCCGACAACGAATACCAAAACGAGCGGTATAATGAACTGATACACTTAGCTAACCAAATGACGGCACTGGTATCGGGACACGAAATAAGCTGTATCGAAAAATCGTTTCATGTAGAAACCGATTACGTTACCCCCATGGTAGACATACGTGCTGTAGTATTTAACGAGGCTGACGAAATACTGCTGGTGCAAGAGCGTGCCGACGGCAGATGGGCTATGCCTGGTGGATGGGCAGATGTAGGTTACAGCCCTGCCGAGGTGGCCATAAAGGAAGTGAAAGAAGAGACTGGACTGGATGTACAGGTGGCGCAACTGCTTGCCATACACGACAAACGATGCCACCCGCACCCGCCACACACACACTATGTGTACAAAATATTTATACTGTGCCGTATAACTGGCGGGGCGTTTACAACTGCTTTTGACATTATCGACAAGGGCTTTTTTGCCCAAAATGCCCTCCCTCCCCTATCGGAAGAACGCACGTTAAAAAGTCAGATAGACCTAATGTATAGCTACAAAAATGCCCCCTCGAAAGAGGCGTATACGGATTAAAGAAAAAAGAATTGAATAGGGGCTTTAATGTATTGATTGAATACACAAAAAACAATACTTTTGTATATATATAAAAACAAAAACATCGAAAATTATGAACAAGACAATAAAAATGGCTAGTATAGCCGCATACGCTTTGGCATTGGTAGCTTGTGGCAACAAAACGCAGGAAGGCACTAAAAACAAACCTGCCGAGGCTGACACGCTGCAACAGGTAGCAAGCAAAGTATACACCCCTGCCGACACAATCGCCTTTGAGGGGCTAAAGATACTAATATCAAAAGTAGACGTAAAAAAGATAGAACTGGCTAAAGATGCAACCTCGAATGGCGAAGCGCACAATAATATAAATGTGCATGTAAAGGCGATGAACCACACCACCAACACTATATCGTTGCCTTACCTAAGCCCCATACAACAAGGCATCAGCATGCCATACGTGATGGCATCGAGGTTTTTTATGGAAAAGGGTGCTAAAAGTTTACTTCAAAACTTAGATATACCTGCCAAAAGTAGCATCGAGGGGCATTACGTACTCACCACCCAAGGCACGCCCACGCTGTACCAATTTACATACAACGACGAGAGCCTCAAGAACTCGACCGACCCCGAACTAAAGGTACTTGTTAATGCCAACCAATTTGCAACACCACTATCGAAGGCGTATAAAGGGGCATCGGCACAGGTGGAAATAGGTAGCTTGCTTAATATAAGTAAAGACCCTAAAATAGACTAAACGCTACCATATCTAAATAAGTACCTCAAAGGAAAGAGCTATGATCTGATTGTCATAGCTCTTTTTTAATTCAAGCTCTAAACATATACAGACCTACCATTTAGCACATCAACCACAATATAGAAAACAGGAATAGATGTATTTTTTCGATTTTCGAAACCTACACAAAGAAAAAACACCAAAAATAGATATTTAATATAAAAAAAATAAAAAAAACAGATTTATATTTTGCGTATTCTTGTTTTATATCTACTTTCGCTTTCGATATGAGTGTATTATGTTTATTTATTTTCAAAAATCACAAATAAAAAAGTATGATTGTTTACATTTTGTTTGTTGTAAAAGATTTAATTAGGGCTATTATTTTACTATCCAGTGTGTTTTTGGTTATACAAAGAAAAGTGTCATAGCTGCTGCTATCTGCTTAAACAAACAACAGCCTAGTCTAAAGACTAGGAGGTTATACCGACCCTACATAGAGGGTCAACACAGACCTATTTGAATAGAGCCAATGTCTTCTTTTTATCTACAATGAACTGTTATAAACCACTCTCTAAAATAATCTTATCAGTATTATCAATAAAAATAAAAAAAGAATGAAAAAGTATATTTTAATCGTTTTATGTTCAATGCTCGTCGGAATAGGTAAGGCTCAGATAGGGATAAATACGAAAATTCCTCATGGAGTATTCCATATTGACACAAAAGGAGATACTGACCACTTGGGCAACAACTCAATTGATGATGTAGTTATCGACTCCATAGGAAACATAGGTATTGGCACACTTACCCCACAAGCCAAACTAGACATCAACGGCAAGTTGCGAATAGGAGATGCACCAAGAATAGGAACAAACGTAGAAGTATTAGTACGCAATGTCAACACAGGACAGGTTGGCACAGCTATTACTTTGCCTACAAGAGTAGCATTTATGCAATCCGAAGAAGCCCAAC
Organism: Bacteroidota bacterium; assembly: GCA_039799165.1. Classification (GTDB taxonomy): domain Bacteria; phylum Bacteroidota; class Bacteroidia; order Bacteroidales; family Dysgonomonadaceae; genus Dysgonomonas_A. The sequence continues at coordinate 92,918 of JBDLTH010000080.1, read as the reverse complement.
AACTCACTCTTCTAATTGAAAGAAACGAGTTTAATGCAGGTATACCCTTTGTTGTAAGGTGGTCTAACACTGATATTATATCGAACAACGTGGTTCAATTTGACCCGATCAATCATGTATTTACAATTACCGAAAAAGGTCTATACGAACTATCTGGATACATCAATTACCTCCCAGGTGCTTCCATACCTACTACCTATACCACTGTGCCTGATGCGGCACGAGCAGCTGTAAACACCACCATTCAGGTAGACTTGAACGATGGAAAAGGCTGGGTAGATTTTACAGGATCACGTGCTATATTCGGAGGCAATACTGTAAGTAATACAGCACAAACAACGATAGTTCCTCCAGGAGTATCACTATTTGAGGCTGGCACAAAAATACGGATGATTTTTAGACGTCCTACAAACTTTGGTTTACCTCATGGTACAAGTGCGATAAATGGTATTGAAGTACCTAGTGGTCTTAAATTCTCGAAAGGATTTAAAATTCTGGCTCGCTAACAATTAAAATTGAAGAAAATGAGAAAAATAAGAATGTGTGTTTTTTTAGTTTTAGGACTAATGTCCGTTGCAATAGGCAAAGCTCAAGTAGGGATAAATACAACAAACCCTCAAGGAATATTTCATATTGACACAAAAGGAGATACAGACAACTTGGGTAACAACTCGATCGATGATATAGTTATCAATGCGACAGGAAACATGGGTATTGGCACACTTACCCCACAAGATAAAGTAGATGTTAAAGGCACGCTACGGATAGCAGATACACCAACAATGGGAACAGACACCGAAGTATTGATACGCTCTTCCGACACGGGCGAGCTTGGTAGAGCTATTACAATACCTACAAGGGTAGCATTTATACAATCTGACAAAGATCAATTCTTACGAACACAGGCTGAAAAAGACCTCTTCAATACGGCGGCACCCTTTGTTGTAACGTGGACTTCGGCTGACATTGCATCCAATAACGTGGTTGATTTTGACCCGATCAATCATGTATTCATAATTAGAGAAAAAGCTCTATACGAACTATCTGGATTCATTAATTACGTCCCAGGTGCTAAGCCATCAGACACGTATACCTCTTCTCCTGACGGTGGGCGTGCGGGTGTCAATACCTGTATTCAGATAGACGCTAACGATGGGAAAGGCTGGGTAGATTTTACAGGATCACATGCGATATTTGGAGGTGTTTTGGTAAACAATACAGGACAAACAATTCTAATTCCTCCAGCAGTATCGATATTTGAGGCTGGCACAAAAATACGGATGACTTTTAAACGCCCCTCCAGTTCTTTTGGGTTGCCGCATGGCATAACCACATTAGCTGGCATACCAGTACCTGTCGGTCTTAAATTCTCGAAAGGAATCGAAATTATTGCCCTGTAATAATCCTGTAATAATAAGGTAAAGAAACAGAGAATTATTTATTAAAGGAAAGAGCTATGACTTGATTGTCATAGCTCTTTTTCAGTGCTTAAATTGTAATTACCAAATACCTGTTATATGCTGTGTAAAAGTATAACAACACACACCCCAATTTTGTCAGACGACATAATTATTTTTAACTAAATTTAACTATCAAATATCCATACAAGCCTCTCATTTAGTACATCCGATATAAAAAATTGAAAGTAATTAGTATCTTTGTGGGTATCGGTACTAATAAACCATAAAAAAACAGTGTCAAAAATAGATTTACTCAACATAAATAGATTAATGATATGGCTATTAATTTAACAAAAGGACAACGGATTGAGATTGGGTTATCGAAAGTAGGAATAGGCTTAGGCTGGGATCCGAATGGAGGAACGGGACACGATTTTGACCTCGATGCTTGTGCATTTATGCTGGGCAACAATCAGAAATTACCCAAAGACGAGTTCTTTGTATTCTACAACAACCCCAAATCGCCAGATGAAGCCGTAGAATCGTCGGGAGACGATCTTACAGGAGGTAATAGCGATGGCGACGACGAAACAGTAACTGTAGACCTAGCCTTGGTAGACGCTACGATACAAGAAATAATATTTACGGTAACTATACACGATTTTGAAACCCGAAAACAAAATTTTGGGCAAGTACGCAATTCGTTTATCCGCATCTACAATGCACAGACCAACGAAGAGATTGCTAAATACGAATTGGATGAAGACTTTTCGGTAGAAACTGCCGTAGAGTTTGGACGACTATACAGACGAGGGTCGGAGTGGCGCTTCGAAGCCATGGGTATAGGATATAAAGGTGGACTACAACATTTTGTTGACAAATATGCGTGATACAACAAAAAACATTTTTAATAATAAAAAAGAACATGGCTATTAACTTAGAAAAAGGGCAACGCACCGAGATCAAGCTACCCAAATTTATGGTAGGGCTAGGTTGGGACACCAACGCATCCAGCACGGGGCAAGATTTTGACCTTGACTGCTCGATATTTGTACTTGGCGACAATAAAAAAATAGTAACCGACGAGTTTTTTGTGTTTTACAACAACCTCAAATCGCCAGATGGAGCAGTAGAACATACAGGCGATAACCTAACGGGCGATGGAGATGGGGATGACGAAACCATCCGTATCGACCTGTCTAAGATAGACCCTCGTGTATCCGAAATCTGTTTTGTAGTAACCATACACGAAGCCGAAAGCCGCAAACAAAACTTTGGGCAAGTACGCAACTCGTTTGTACGTGTATACAACCCCGATAACAAAGAAGAGTTGTTGAAATACGAGTTGGAAGAAGACTTTTCGATAGAAACAGCCGTAGAATTTGGGCGACTATACAAACGCAATGATGAGTGGAAGTTTGAAGCCATTGGCGTAGGACAAAAAGGTGGGCTAGAAGACTATCTGCAAAAATATAATTAAACCAAGCATAAAAAACAAAGCGTTATGGCTATAAATTTATCAAAAGGACAACGCATCAACCTTGAAAAAAGTTCAGGAGCTAAACTTACACAATTTTGTGTAGGCGTAAACTGGGGTGCAATAGAATATCAAGCCGAAGAAGGTGGATTTTTAGGATTCGGTAAAAAAACAGTAACCAAAACCAAAGATGTTGACTTAGACCTGAGCTGTGTCATGTATGACGAAAATGGCAACTTGGTAGATTACCTATACTCGCCACTATACAGACCGGAGCTATTGGCTCAATTCGGGCTAAACTCGGGTAAACTTATTTCACTTACTGGAGCCATGCGCCATACAGGCGATGACCTTGAGGGAGACAAAGGTGGAGATGATGGCTTGGATAACGAAATTGTAACGGTAGACCTTACCAAACTGGGTTCGAACATCCACAAAATATTTTTCTTCTTAAACAATGTGGGCGAAGAAGACTTTTCGCAAGTACCTTATGCTAAAATACGCATGTACGAAGGCACACCTGCCAAGGTAGACAGCGTGTATGCCGAATACAATGTGGTAGCTGAACCTCAATTTCGTGGCAAGAAAGCCCTTATTATGGGCGAGTTGTACAAAAAAGGCGAAGAGTGGAAATTTAATGCAGTAGGCGATGCGTTTGAAGATGCGTTTTTGGGACAAACTGTTCAACGTATCAACCAAAACTATGCCAAGTAAAATGTAATACATCAGCATATTAAATCCTTTTTGCTTTTTTTAAATCAAAGCAAAAAGGATTTTGATATAAACAAATCAATACAAATAACGACACCGTTCTATTTTTTTAAATTAAATAAGACACAGCAAAGATCATGGATACTGCCAACAATAACCTTCCCAACTTGAATATGACTGGCGATCAGTCGAATACACCAGCCACACAACGTATGGACAGAGATGGAAACATCGATTTAGCCAACCTGTCGCAAAACGAGGTAAACAGACTATCGCAACTCAACCGCAGCCTGGTTGTAACAGACACCAACTCGGTACTCAACTATGGAGCAGAATTGCAGTCGACCATGGAAAAATACAGCAACGATTTTCTGAACTCGGTACGCACATTCAACTCGGGCGAGGTAGGTACACACATTACCGATTTGCTTACCGAGCTCAACTACATAGATGTAGACGAGTTAGACCAAAGCGGTTTTAAATCGTTTTTACTAAGAATGCCCCTTATCAAACGATTTGTGGTAGACGTAAAACGCATCTTTCAGAAATACGATACCGTAATAGCCAACGTAGACAAAATATCGAACAAGATAAAAGCGGGACGCATCAACTCGCTGAAAGACAATACCGCCTTGCAAACCATGTTTGACAACAATGTACTATACATCAAACAGATGGAAGAGCTTATCATTGCTGGACAATTGAAAATGCAAGAATTGCAAGCCAAACTAGCCGAGATGGAAGCCAATCCAGCCGCCTATCAAGACTACGAGTTGGCAGACATGCGCCAGTACGTAGTGCGTCTTGACAAGCGATTGGCCGATATGAAAATAATACGCTATGTGATGATGCAGTCGCTCGCACAAATACGTATTGTACAGAACAATAACATTGCTATTGCCGACAAGGCTCAATCGATCATATCGACTACGATACCTGTATGGAAAAACCAATTGACCATTGCAGTAGCCCTGTGCAGACAAAAGAGTAATGTGGATATGCAACGTAAAGTAGCAGAAACAACGAACACGATATTAGAAAAAAATGCCGAACTGCTACGCCAAAACAGCATCGAAGTAGCTAAAGAAAACGAAAGTACCGTAATATCGTTAGACACATTGAAAAAAACCACCCAATCGCTTATCAGCACACTAGATGAGGTGAAACGTATACACGAAGAGGGCATGCGCAACCGTCAAGTATTAGACAAAGAGTTGCACACCCTCGAAACCGAATTGAGAAAGAATGTACAAGGTATCAATTGAATACTATAAATGAGCGACCAGCGTATCCAGATACTAGAGGAATCGGAGCAAACCATCGGACGATTGACCGATCTGAGTCTCTTTTTCGAAGAGCCAGCAATCATGAAGATCAATTTGCAAACGCAAGTTATTCATAAACTATTCGAAGAAAATGAAGATATAGACAGCAGTAAACTTGAGCTATTTCACATACAGTTTACCACAACCCTCATCGATCTGTTAGACAAGATCAAACGCAAAAATGAGCGGCAAGTGGGTATGTACGAAAACGAACGAGAACTAAATACCGAAATGATGGAAAAGCTAAGGTTATCCATTGCACAAGAAGGCGGTTTTGACTCCGACAAGCAAAAGCAAGCCACACGCATTAGCCATGCAGTGTACAGTTTGCACAAAGCCCTCTCGAGCCAATCTGCCGAATATCCCTTCAAGGACAACCTCAACGCCTTCAGCCTCAAGTTTTACAAAGACTATTATCACGAGGTAGACGCACAATTGCTCGATCAGCTCACCACCATCAACCATGCCGATGTATATCGCAACTCGTTTGGAAGCATTAGTAAACAGCTAATCAACCCCTTGGTCAAGCACCTTTATAAACTAGAATTTGTGGCTGGCATAAAAGTAGCTAACACACTGATCGAAGCCTATCGCATAGGCAACGAAGAGCAATACATGCAGTTTATACCTGCCAAAAACGCCTTTGCAACATGCAACATCAATCTGCTCCCCTACAAGCAATGGGAAGCCGAATCGTCAAAAAAAGAACGCTCGATCAGAGAACTACTGCAAAAAAATCTGGAACTTGAACGTGCCATCAAAACAGAGCATAAACACATTGGCACAGATATTATAGGATTGTTGAACGATAATTATCAGAAAATAACTGAAGTAGATTTTTTAGAAGACCTCGAAAACATAGACATTCAGGCAAATATCCTGAAAACCATGCTCGAAACCAAAATGATCTAAAAAAAACAAAAAGTAATCTACCCAAAGTACAAAACGATGAACGCCACGCTACCCCAACGTCGCAGCATACGCCTACAAGGATACGACTATACCCTCCAAGGTATCTATTTCGTTACCATTTGCATCCAGTACAGAACGTGCCTGTTGGGCAAGATAATAGACAGCGAAATGGTGTTGAATGATGCAGGCGAAATGGTGATGCAGGTATACCCCCGATTAGCCAACAAGTTTGCAGATATTGAATGCCACGATGTAATCGTTATGCCAAATCACATTCATTTCATAATTCAAAATATAGGATATAACAAAGATACCAATACGGTAGAGGCAGACCCATGTGTCTGCCTTGGTAACGAAATAAAAAATACGGACGAACACATAGGTTCGTCCCTGCCTCGAATAATACAATGGTTCAAAACCATGACCACCAATTATTATATACAAGGCGTAAAATCAAAAAACTGGCAAGCCTTCGATCGCCGATTATGGCAACGCAACTATTACGAACACATTGTTCGCAACCACCAATCGGCAATACGCATAGTCCAATACATTAATCACAACCCTGCCCATTGGCAAACCGACAGTTACTTTGTTAACTAAAAATAGAAGAAACAAGAAAATGAGACGACTACCTGTATACCTACTATTAGACACATCGGCATCGATGAAGGGAGAACCTTTGGATGCCATGACACGAGGCGTGCAAACAATGATTGCAGCCCTCCGTCAAAACCCCCAAGCCATAGAAAGCGTATACATAAGCATCATCACCTTCAACACCACGGCACAAGTAGCCGTTCCACTGATCGACTTGGCATCGTTTCAGCTACCACAAATAGAGGCACGTGGACAGACTGCTTTGGGTGCAGCCCTTAGCTTGGTTACTGAACGCATAGATGCTGAAGTGCTTAAGACCTCGATGGAGCAAAAAGGCGATTGGAAACCCATCGTTTTCATCATGACCGATGGTGTGCCTATCGACAATTGGCAGAAAGGGCTAGACCAGTTTAGAGCAGCTCGCACCGTGTATACCATAGCGTGTGCAGCAGGTGAGCATGCCAATACCGAGATACTGAAACAGATAACCCCACACGTTATATGCCTAGCCAAAGCAGATGAAGAAACCATGTCTCGCTTCTTTCTGTGGATGTCGGCATCCATCGATCGCACATCGGTGCGGGTAGAGAGCCAAGGAGACTATTCGGATCTGAGCAGTTTAGACGAACTGCCCCCTCCCCCACCAAATATCAATATAATAAAAAAAACATAAGCCAATAGTATGAGACGATTACCCGTATACCTATTATTAGACACATCTGGATCGATGAAGGGCGAACCCATCGAATCGGTTAAAGTTGGACTTGAATCGATGATTTCGAGCCTCAGACAAGACCCCTTTGCACTAGAGTCTGTTTTTATTAGCATCATCACATTTGACCGTGAGGTGAAACAAATATTGCCATTGACCGAACTCGAAAATCTGCAATTGCCTCAAATAGTTACCCCCGAATCGGGTCCTACCCATTTGGGCGAAGCACTCGAAATGCTTTGTAAACAAGTCGATAGCGATCTGAAAATGGGTAGTGCCGACGAAAAAGGCGACTGGATGCCCCTACTCTTTATTATGACAGATGGCAAGCCCTCCGATCTTCAAAAATACAACCTGATGATACCCGAAGTCAAAAAACGCAACTTTGCCAGTATCATAGCCTGTGCAGCAGGTGTAAAGGCTGATACGCAACCCCTATTGGCACTTACCAATCAGGTATACTCGCTTGACACAACCGATAGTTCTACCTTCCGCCAGTTTTTCAAATGGGTATCAGCATCAGTAAGCGTGGGCAACAAGAGCATAACATCGGGCGATAGCATCTCGCTACCACCACCTCCACCCGAAGTAAATATAGTACTCTAAAAAATTATCAAGATGAATCATGAAAACCAAACTTAGATTATGAAAAAATTTGTATTCACTCTAACAACAATGCTGGTGGTATTTCTTACCTCCTGCGAAAGCGACAAGCCCAATATAGATGTACCTGTGATTGAGAGAAACGATACCATCCGATTTAGTGTAACAGCTGAAGACAATCATTTAGTTGATATTTATGCCAAAGGCTCAAATCTGTTTATTGACTGGGGCGATACGGAAATCAGCACCGACGAAAACATGAATTTTATTGCTAACCATGTCTATAAAAAAGCGGGTGTATACGATGTAAAGATAGCCACTACCAATCTCACACACCTATATCTTAAAAGCTTGGCATACAATATTATAATGGGAGATTGCCCTAAACTAGACTCAGTAAGTATTAGTTACAACAAGCTGGTAACGAAGATGAATATAAGGAGTTGTCCTAAATTGTCGTACTTCTCTATCTATGATTTAGAAAACTTAGAGTCGGTTGAGCTTATTGGATGCCCTCAACTCAAAGAGCTATCGATAGCTGTAGCCGAAAAACTCTCATTCTTGAACATTAGGCAAAACCGAGAACTTAGATCGCTTGAATTATACATGACTGGCATTCCCAACATTAATTTATCTAACAACCCCTTATTAGAGGTATTAGACTGCACCCAATCGCCACTAAAAATACTAAAAGCGACAAATAACCCTGCACTCAAAAAAGTACTTTGTGCTGATAACGAACTGAGCGAAATAGACCTAAGCAGTGCCGTGGGCTTGACCAATCTAGTTTTAAAAAACAATCAGTTGGCAAATTTAGATGTGAGCCAACTGGTAAACCTTACACACCTCGATTGCCGATCGAACAAGCTTACCGCTCTGAATGTCAGCTACAACACCTCGCTACTGGAACTAAAGTGTGCTAATAATGAATTGACGGACTTGGATGTGAGTAAAAATACGGTGTTGAATGTACTTTATTGCTATTCGAATCAACTACAAGCCGAAACACTGGACAAGATATTCACAGAGTTGCCTCCAGCCATTTCAACCCCCTCTTTCTCTGATTACAATATCGGATTTTGGAACAACCCTGGGTCGGCTACTTGCACGCCCAGCATCATCACTGACAAGGAATGGGCCATACGCACATCTGATACTTATGCCAATCGGTAGTTAAATTTGCCGATGTCATATTATTCATATATTTTTAATACTTATTTAGACCATACGACCTAAATAAGAGACATCAGGATAGATAAAAGCAACTAAATCGTAAATACTTATCAAAAAAAAGACATGAGACGCTTACCCATATACTTTTTGATCGATGTATCCGAATCCATGATTGGCGATCCCTTGCAACATGTGCAGGCAGGTATGGAAACCATTATAAAAGAGCTTCGTACCGACCCTTATGCCCTCGAAACGGTGTGCATATCCATCATTGCATTTGCAGGGCGTGCCAAAAAGCTTAGTACCATGGAGGAGCTGTACAACTTCTACCCTCCCAAACTGCCCATTGGTGGAGGAACATCGCTAGGCGAAGCTATGCGTTTTTTGATGAAAGACATAGACCTCAATGTACGCAAAACTACGGCTGATGCCAAAGGCGACTGGAAACCGATTGTGTTTCTATTTACCGATGGTGCACCCACCGATGCCATAGACGAAGCGTTTGACACATGGAACGAGAAATACCGTAAATCGGCAAATCTGATCGCCATATCTATTGGCGACAATCTGGATATGAGCATCTTCAAAAGCATAACAGATCAGGTATTGCAACTCAAAGACACCGACGAAGCCTCGTTCAAAAGCTTCTTTAAATGGGTAACTGCTTCTATCAAAACCACCAGCGTAAGCATCAGTAGCTTGCATAGCGATGACCTGAAACTAGCTCCACTTAGTGATGACTTCTTATCTAAAATAGAAATGGAGATGAGTGCCCCTATCAAGGTTGACGAAAACTATGCCGTAATATTGGGCAAGTGCCAAAATACGAGCCAACCCTACCTGCTCAAGTATCAGAAACGTGCAGACCGAAACGATTTTTCGCACTACACAGGCATGGGAACACGCAACTTCAAATTGGTAGGAGCTTACCCTATCGACAATACGTACTTCGAGATGGTAGACGGATACGCCAACGGCAACCTTGCAGGCAGTAAGATAAACACCGAAAACCTTGTCGGATTTCCATCATGCCCCTGTTGCAACAACCAAGCGGCTATAGGGCTGTGCATGTGTGGCAACATCATGTGTGTAGGCAACGAAGCCAGTAGCAAATGCCCATGGTGTGGCGTACAACTCTCGTTCAAAGGCTCGGATGGAGGTATGGACATAGGTAGAACCAGAGGATAAGCATACGATGATGAATGTAGAAAACTATATCGCCTACCTCAGCATAGCACCCGATGAGGCTGACAAGCTGAAAGCGTTTTTTGAAACCGATGAGGTTAAAACATTTTTGATAGACAAGTGGGGCAATTTTAACTTACCCCCAACAATACTAATTGAGCAATCGGTGCAGATCGATGCACCTGAACCAGTAAGCTTGCCCGAGCAAGAGCCTGTTAACAATCAATTAAACCATTGCACTATGCCCACTATACCGAACATACCCGATGATGACGAGACCAGAGCGAACAAACGTGTAAGCAAATACGATGACCCCAAAGATGAGGCATTGGATCAGAAGCTCAAAAGCAAATTTATACAATTGCAAAACGGCAAGGTAAACCAAGCATATGCCTACTTGTTCGACATTACCTTGTTAGACATCGTAGACATTGGCGATTTTTGGTTCGAAGGACTCGAGGAACTGGGCTTACGGTTTAACAGATCTACCGACCGTATAGAAGGTATACCGACCCAAGCAGGCGATTTTAAGATCGTGCTAAAATGCAAACGATCGATATGGACAGAAACGGTATTTGAACGACCTATAACACTTATCATCAACCCCGACCCTCGCTCGTTGTGGAACAACACTCCCACCCCTGTGGATATACCCTATTACCGTCCCGACTCGGATTGTGCGTACGTGAAAGTCGAAAAATCGAACGGATTCTTAGGTTTTGGTAAAAAAGACCAAAAAGACATGGTGGCGGCTAGCCAACGAGGACGCTCACATGCACACGAAGGCAATGCCCGAGACGACGACTTCAGACTGGCACAGCTGTGCGAAGGCAATTGGTACATCATGGCAGTAGCCGATGGGGCAGGATCGGCAAAATATGCCCGACAAGGGGCAAACATCGCTTGCAATACCGTATCCGAGATATGTCAAACCCAGCTAAGCAAATACAACAAAGAGGTAGATGAGCTAATCAAAGATTTTGACAAAGAACGTAGCGATGCAAAACGCAAAAAACTAGGCGATGCGTTATACAATATAATAGGTTCGGCAGTATTCAAAGCATACAAAAACATCGAAAAGGAAGCCGCCGATAGTGGCTCGCAAGTAAAAGACTATGCAACCACGTTTTTAGTGTCCATCGCCAAAAAATTTAGATTCGGATGGTTCATCGCCACCTTTTGGGTAGGAGACGGAGGCATAGGTATCTATCATAAAGAAACAGGATACCTCAAGATAATGGGCGAACCTGATGGTGGCGAATTTGCAGGACAAACCCGTTTTCTCACCATGCCCGAGGTGATGCAACCTGCCGAGATCTATAAACGCTTGCGTTTTGAGATCGTAGATGATTTTACAGCACTGATACTAATGACGGATGGGGTAACCGATCCTAAATTTGAAACGGATGCCAATCTGGCTAAGATCGAAAAATGGAACGAGCTGTGGGACGACTTGTCGGCGAGCGTAATGCTGACTGACGATAACGAAGCGGCTGCCGATCAATTGCTAAAGTGGCTCGACTTTTGGTCGCCAGGCAACCACGACGATCGCACCATAGCCATCTTGTACTGATGCAGTTCGAACCCTCAAAAACAACCTCACCCCCCCAAAAAAAATAGCAACAAGCTATTATAGTCAATGAGTGATAAAATTATAACAACCCAAGCTACTGACGGAAGCACCATTCAGTTTGTAGACAAAATAATAGGTTCGGGCGGTATGAAGGATGTATACTTCAGCCCCGACAAGTCGTATGTAGTAGGTTTTTTTAGAGACAAACAAGACATCAACGCCAAAGATCGCCTACAAAACATCACGGGCGTGTACCGTGAGCGTATATTCAACCAAGAGGGTGGCGAATACTGGAAAGACTTGTTTTGTTGGCCTACCAAGATTGTTGAATACAAGGGCAGGCTGGGTATAGTATGCCCTAGCTACAATGCACATTACTTCTTCAAACATGGATCGATCAACGACGATTTTTTAGGCATCAAAGGCAAAGAGAAAGAAGGAAAGTGGTTTGCATCAGCCAAAAATCAGAATCGCTTTCTAGCACACAACGAGCGGGGCGACTGGTTCAAATACCTGCAAATATGTATCCGCATCAGCCGAGCTACAAAACGTATGCACGCCGCAGGTTTGGCTCACTCCGACCTGTCGTACAAAAACGTTTTGATAGACCCTACCACAGGTAAAGCCTGCATTATCGATATTGATGGGCTAGTAGTACCAGGCAAGTTTCCGCCCGACGTATTGGGTACGCCCGATTTTATAGCTCCTGAAGTCATTGCCTCTAAGCATCTGAAGCTAGACGACCCCGAGCGTAAGCTACCCAACATCAACACCGACCGGCACGCACTGGCAGTAATGATATACATGTATCTGCTCTATCGCCACCCCTTGCGAGGGGGCAGGGTTAACGATCTGGATTCGGCTAAAGACGAGGAGCTGTCGATGGGGCTCAAGGCCTTGTTTATAGAAGACCCCAACGATGCCTCGAACCGAGTAAAGTCGGCTCAACTGCAAGCCAGCCAATTGCCACAAGCCGATCCGCTCAAGATACCGTACACCGCATGTGGCCCGTATCTCAAAGATCTATTCGACAGAGCGTTTATCGCAGGGCTACACAACCCATCGGCACGTCCTACTGCCAACGAGTGGGAGGATGCTTTGCTGAAAACTGCCGACCTGCTGCAACCCTGCCAAAATACGAGTTGCTGGCACAAATGGTTTGTGTTTGACAACAGTACCAAACCCAAATGTCCGTTTTGCAATAGCGACTACCGAGGTCAACTACCCATACTCAATCTGTACTCGTCTCGTCAAGAAGGCACATTTACATCCGACAATTATAGGTTGATGGTATATAACAACCAGTACTTGTATATGTGGCACGCAAACCGCAATGTGTGGCCCAACGAACGGTTGACCGACGAGCAGCGTAAACCTATGGGCTACTTTGTGTTTCATAACAACAAGTGGATGCTTGTAAACCAACGCTTAACCGAGCTGGAGGATAAGAGCGAGGGCAAACGGATTGCCATTGGCGAAGCCGTAGAGCTAACAGATAACAAGCAGATATTGCTATCGAAAGAAGAGGGTGGACGACTTATCATTGTGCAGATGGTAAAAAATTAAAAGTAAAAATAAAAATAACAAAAAAGCGTGTGATAAAACATATATCGTTTGATCTGTGGCTAACACTTATCAAATCGCATCCCCAGTTTAAACAAAAGCGTGCCGAGCTGATTGCTCAAACATTTGGCATAAAACATATCGAGCCAGCAGCTATTGAGCAATTTATCCGATCGGTAGATAAGGTGATTGATCGTTACAATATGATAAGTGGCAAAAAACTAGCTGCCAACAACATGTATTGCCGCATCCTGCAATCGGTCGTACCCAATAGCAGAACCGTTAGCATAGACGATGCCATCGCTTTGCGTCAACAGTCGGACAAACTGTTTATGCAGTACCCTCCCCTATTTGTAAATGACAACATTCCGCAACTGCTTACCCAACTCAAAAGCGAGGGATACAGCATCAATCTGTCAAGCAATACGGGGTTTATAGAGGGGCAGATACTACGCACTACGTTGAGCAATTTGGGTATTGGATCGTATTTTGATTTTCTCGTTTTTTCGGACGAGATCAATGCCTCTAAACCCTCTTCACTCTTTTTTGAGCATGTGCATCAACAAACGTCCTGCTCCAAAAGCGAGATTCTGCATATAGGCGACAATCCGCAGGCGGACTATCAGGGTGCTATAAACTTTGGCTTCAACGCATTATTAATAACCAACTCCAAGTATACGATTGATGTTATCAGACCTAAATTATAACGGACAAATTACGCATTTTAGCGGATACAAGATTGACAATGATAGCGATTTTGGGTTTTCGCCAGCCGAGTATTCGAGATTCAAACACGGATCGCTCGACATTGCTCGCCAATTTGGTTATGAACTTGCCGATCGCTTTATCGAAAACTGCTTTTGCCACACTTACACAGGGCAACAGCTTGTGGTAGTGCCTAGTGCCTACTCGTACATACCTACTGCGTCGTTTTACCTCAACGTGTATTTTGTAGAAAAACTCAACTATTACCTGTACAGCAAGGGCTACCCCGTGGTGCAGGAAACAAAAATAAGCCGCAGTGTTACCTATCGAGAGGATTATGGCGAAATGTCGGCTCAAGATCGGTTTAAGCTTATCAGTGGCGATCATTTCCATATCGACAGGTCGTTTGTAGCCAACAAGCAATTACTGTTTCTGGATGATATCAAAATTACGGGCACACATGAGCGTATTATTATCAACATGCTCAACGAACATGATATTGACAACGATTGTTATATGCTCTATTTTGCAGAGCTAGTCAATCAAACAATATCACCGAAAATAGAAAATTATCTAAATAATTATTTTATAAACAGTATTGATGATATTGACACGATTATAAAAAACGAAACGTTTGCCTTCAATACTAGGCTTGTCAAATATATATTAAATGCCCCTCCCGAAATATTTATTTCATTCATAAACAATCAGTCACCTGAATTCAGCAAAGAGCTTTTCTACCAAGCTATTGGCAATGAATATTTTAAATTCGAATCGTATTTAACAAATATCAAGAAACTTGAGAAAATAATGTTTTAAAAAAAATTAGACAAACTTTTGCTAAAATATCAGAATTGTTCATAAAAGGACAGTCTTGCTAAGATTCCTTTTTATAAAACATTTCGAATTCAATTTTTATTGCATATATTTGTCGAAATTTCGGATAGCAAAACATCAAATAACAAATAAATAATTGACAGAAATGGCAAATAGAAATTCATATTCTTATCAAAAAGAATTATTAGTAAAGTTACAAGAATCATTAGAAGTATTTAGAGAAGACATGTCAAATGTAGCTAGAAACTTCAAAAACACAGTTCAAGGTTTACATGAGCAAGAAGGTATGATGGATGAAACATACGAAGAGTATTACATCAATTACCTAAACCCTACAGTAGAGGTTTTGAACAATATGCTAGAACGTATTGACAACGAAGATATCGCGTTCATAGAGAAAGAAATCAACTTCTTGTCAAGCCGATAATTAGTCATCTCTAAGCAATCAATATGATAAACTCGAACCTATGCGAAAGCATTAAACAAAGCCTAGAAGTTGAGGGAGTTCGTATGAGCCAAGCAGAGATACAAGACTTGTATGCTGTTGCATTGGAAAAAATAGCCGAAATGTTAGATAATGGAGATATCATCGATATCTCCGAATTCGGCTCGTTGTGGCGAAAGAAAAATGAAAGCACAACTGCTACTTTCTTTAAGCCTACTGACAACCTCTTGACGCGAATAAACAAATAAGCATGAATAAGCATATAGATCAAGCCGATCTGAGCAAAATTGTTGCAGAACAAAAAGGTGCAGATCAGTACATAGTTAACCGTTTTATTCAACAACTGTTCAATGGGATAGAAAAAGAATTGTTAACCAATTCATCGATTAAATTAGATGAATTAGGAACATTCAAGATCATAAAAAGTGGTACATCTCACCGAATTTTATTTTTAGGAAATTCACTCCGCAAAAGTGTAGCGTCTGTGGCTATCCCCAGCGATAGAATCCCTAGCACTACCACCATTACCCCAAAAGAAGAGATTGTAGACCCTACTGTGCCAGAAAACATCACCTTACCAGAAGCTTCGATCGAGGATATTGTGGTTAAGGTTGACGCTCCTGTTGTAGAAGAAAATATACAAACTAAAACTATTTCCCCTCCTTCTGAACCAAATAAAACAGAGTCAGAAGCGGAGAAAATTACTGAAGAAAAAAGTATACTCAATACAGTTGCTTCACCCGAAGCAATGGTTGTTGAAGAAATCATACCTATCCAAGAAACAATTGTTCCCCCTAAGGTAGAAGAGACCGTAACTACTACAACGCAAGAAGTTGTAGTCGAAAACAGTTCTCCTGCTCCAAAGCCTGCGGTAGAAGAAAAGCCTGTGGCTGAAAAAACAGTGGTAAGCGAAAAGCCTGAGGTAGAAGAAAAGCGTGTAGAAAAACAGCCTGTAGCTGAAAAAACAGTGGCTAGCGAAAAGCCAGTCCCTGCTCCAAAGCCTGCGGTAGAAGAAAAGCGTGTAGAGACACAGCCTGTGGCTGAAAAAACAGTGACTAGCGAAAAGCCGGCCCCTGCTCCAAAGCCTGCGGTAGAAGAAAAGCGTGTAGAGAAACAGCCTGTGGCTGAAAAAACAGTGGCTAGCGAAAAGCCGGCTCCTGCTCCAAAGCCTGCGGTGGAAGAAAAGCGTGTAGAGAAACAGCCTGTGGCTGAAAAAACAGTGGCTAGCGAAAAGCCGGCTCCTGCTCCAAAGCCTGCGGTAGAAGAAAAGCATGTAGAGAAATCTAGCAATAATAAAACGGCTGGTGAAACTTTGGCTAGACAAGACCGACGTGATACAGACCTACAAGAGAGGTGGCAAGAAGCTGAGCTGGCACACAAGAAGAAAAGTTCTACGACAAAAACGGTTTTAGAAATTCTGATTGTATTGTTAGTTGTAGCACTGTCATACCTGGTCTACGAGAATTATATAAAACAGGACGAAATAGTAAGAGGCAAAGACAATTATACAGAACTAGAGAATAATGACAAGAAAACATACAGTTGCATTGTCATTATAAATAGTGATACCCCGCTAAAGGAGATAGCTAAAATGTATTATGGCAAAGAAGAGTTTTGGCCTTATATATATAAAGGTAACGAAAACATAGTAGACCCTCTGACACTTAAAATACAGGCACGGTCTATTGTCAAAATACCCAAATTAACTGTCGATCTTGTAAGTTTCAACAAAAACGAGTTGAACAAAGATGCTAAAGCATTAGAGATTGAAATAATGAAACGTTTAAATAGAAAGTAAAATACGTGTGTTTTTACACATTAAAACTGTTTAATTCATCAATTTTTATATTCACCTTATTTTCAGTATGGCTAAGTCTAACAAAGCAAAAAAATTTCCAAAACATCTATTCCTAGCTATCGTCGTATTGCTGATGCTGGGAGGCGTATACTATTATTTTGAAATATATTCGAAAGAGATAAATTCCGTAGTTGCTGACAACAAGAATCAGGCGTATACGGTGTTGGAGAATAAAGACTCGACTAAGTATGTGGCTGTTGTACTTTATAATGAGAATGTCAACATAAATAGCATAGCTAGAAGTTTCTACAAAAGCGAAGTGTTTTGGCCTTATATCTACATTGTCAACAAAGAGGTGGAAGGGGTAAAAGAAAATCCTTTAGATATACCAAAAGGCGCAATATTAAAAATACCACGCCTTGATAATATACTAGAGGGAGGCACGATGGATACCACATCTATCTACAAAGCCAAGAGCTTGGCTGACAGCATCCTACACACGTTATAAAAATAATTTTATCGAATCGGTTACGCTTAAAGATTGCTGTTCACCAGACAACATATCTTTAAGCGTAATTTTGTTTTCTCTCATTTCGTTTTCGCCTACAATAGCCACATAGGGTATAGTATTGGCATTGGCATACGACATTTGCTTCTTCATCTTATCGGCTTCGGGATACAGCTCGGCCGATATTCCTGTTTGCCTAAATTGACTAATGATGGGTAAGATATAATCAGCCTCAGTTTCGCCAAAGTTAACAAACAATACTTGCGTACCTTGCATCGAACTGTCGGGATATAAATTGAGCTGATTGAGTACATCAAATATCCGATCGGCACCAAACGATATACCTACACCTGACACATTGGGCAAGCCAAATATACCTGTCAGGTTATCGTATCGTCCACCACCTGTTATACTACCTATCTCTACGTCTAATGCTTTGACCTCGATAATAGCTCCTGTGTAGTAGTTGAGACCTCTTGCCAAGGTTAGATCAAGATCGATGTCTGAATTCATATGCAAAAGGGTTGCTTTTTTGAGGATGAACTCCATTTCCTCTACACCTTTCAGCCCTATTTCGGACGAGGCAAGGGTTGATCTGAGTGTGTCCAACTTTTGCTCGTTCGTACCTTGTAAGAGGAGTACGGGTTTCAGTTTTTCGATGGCTTGGTCTGCTATACCTTTGGCTCTTAACTCTTCATTTACTTTGTCCAGCCCTATTTTATCAAGCTTGTCTATGGCAACGGTAATGTCTACAATTTTGTCGGGTTCGCCAATAATTTCGGCAATGCCCGAAAGTATTTTCCGATTGTTTATTTTGATGCATACACGCACTTGCAAACGTTTGAATACTTCGTCTATTATTTGTATCAGCTCTACCTCATTCATCAACGAGTCTGATCCGACAACATCGGCATCGCACTGAAAAAATTCTCGGTAACGCCCTTTTTGGGGACGATCGGCACGCCATACGGGTTGTATTTGGTATCGCTTAAAGGGGAAGGTTATATCGTTGCGGTGCATCACTACGTAGCGGGCAAAGGGTACGGTGAGATCGTAACGCAAGCCTTTTTCGGAGATGCTACGTGTCATCCGCAATGCGTTTTTAGCTGTCAGCTCATCGTCAGTTACACCTGACAGATAATCGCCCGAATTGAGTATTTTGAACAGCAGTTTATCTCCTTCTTCGCCATACTTGCCCATCAAGGTCGAGAGGCTTTCCATAGCTGGCGTTTCGATTTGTTTGTATCCAAATAGCTTGTATACTTGACGAATGGTATCGAATATATAGTTACGCTTCGCCATTTCTTGGGGCGAAAAATCACGTGTTCCTTTTACAACAAGAGGTTTTTGCATCGGTCAGTCAATGTTTTGATAGTTACTGTATGCAAAGTTAGTTAAATTTTAGATAAAGTAAGGGCATAACAAACTGTATTCAATTTGCTTTTGGGTGAATGATTCCTAAAGAAAGGGTATTTAATCGATTTTTCGGATGGCTTGAATTTCGTCTGACTCATAGATGCTCAAGGCGGCTTTGCCTTGTTGTGCAACGGCATACATGGCTAGGGCTACTTGTGTGCTTGGGATGTGCTTATATTTTTTGAATTTGCCAATAAGCAAGCGTGAGAAAGTTTTCAGTACCAACAACGCTATTTTCTCGCCCCATCTAAACTCTTTTCGATCGCCAGACAAGAGCGAAGGTCTAAATATAGAGGTGGCATAAATGGCTGCACGCATAATGGCTATTTCGCACTCGCCTTTGGTACGGAGATAGAATGTTGATGCGTCTTTGTCGGCTCCGATAGATGAGACAAAGAGGTAGTGTTGCACCTCGTTTTGTTGGGCTAGTTGAGCAAATTGTACGGGATAATCAAAATCGACTTTACGAAAAGCCTCGTCCGAGCGTGCTTGCTTGGCGGTAGTGCCTAGGCAACAGAACAGCTCATCGCCCACCACTTTGTCTTGATAGGTTTGGGGCTGGTCAAAATCGATAATATGTGTAACTAGTTTGGAGTGGTTGATGCCGATGTCTTTGCGTACAAAGATAACCACTTGTGCATAGATGGGCGAGTCTAACAAGAGCTGAAGTAGAGAGCTTCCGACTAATCCAGAAGCTCCTAATATTATTGCTTTTTTATTTGTTGTCATAATACCTAACTAGGCATCTAGTAGTTTTATGGCATCTATATATTGACTTATACCTCGTGCTACACGTTTGGCTTCGCGCATGGCTAGTACTACCGTTTGGGGAGTATGTACTACGTCTCCTCCTGCAAATACGCCTCGGCGTGTAGTCATTCCATATGGTTCTTGTGCGGTTACGATATAGCCTTTTTCGTCAACATCTATACCTAACGAGGTAGATACGATGCGGTTGGCTGGTTTAGATCCTACTGCCAGATATACTCTGTCGACAGGCATATTAATTATGCCATCAGGCATATTGATGCGCATACCTGCCAGTACCTCTTTGCCGTCTTTGGTCTCACCCAATAGCTCTTCGGTACCTGCCTGAAACATAAATTGTACGCCTTCTTCTTTGGCTTCGAGATACTCAGACCGCAAGGCTGGCATGTCCTCTTCACGTCTGCGGTATACGATGGTTACACTACCTGCCCCCATACGCAATGCGGTGCGTGCAGTATCCATGGCTACATTACCAGCTCCTAATACGGCTACTCGATCGCCTTCACGGAGTGGTACTTCGGATTTGTCTACCTCGCCACTTACGCACAAGCTTACCATTTGCAAGAAATAGGATGATTGCGATACGCGGTACAGGTTGATACCAGGTATACTGAGCGACTGTGGCAGGGCTGTTCCTGAGCCTACAAATACGGCATCGAAACCTTCTTTGAGCATATCATCAACTGTAATGTCTACGCCTACCATACAATTGTTGAGGAAGGTTACACCTAATGCTTCTGTTTTTTTGACTTCTCTACGCACAATCTCGTTAGGCAATCGATATTCGGGTATTCCGTACAGCAGTACGCCGCCTGGTTCGGATTGTCCTTCGTATACGACTACGTTAAACCCTTCTCGTGCCAAGTCTCCAGCTACGGTAAGCCCTGCGGGTCCTGAACCTACAACGGCTACTTTGCCTCTTGTTTTGGGCTTGATGCGTTCTTTTGACAGTTTCATTTCGCTATCAAAATCGGCAATGAAACGCTCTAGTTTACCTACTTTTACGGGGTTTCCTTTTTTGTTTAAGATACAATGTCCTTCGCATTGCTTTTCGTGTGGGCATACTCGTCCGCAGATAGCTGGCAAATTACTTTTTTCGTTCATCAATTCCATGGCGGCACCAATGTTACCTTTGGCTAATTGACCAATCCAATCTGGAATTTTATGTTCTATAGGACACCCTTGCACGCACAGCGGGTTTTTACAGTTCAAACACCGTTTTGCCTCATCAATCGCTTCTTGCATTGTGTAACCGACATGCAATTCTCTTAGTCGAGGAAATTGCTCAATCTCTGTATTTTTATCCATCGAATAATTTTTAGTAATAATGATATTTCCTTTGATTTATTTTAAAATAAATATTTATTTATCAGACTCGTATCCTTTACGAGTAATGGAATCAATGTAATATTATTCGAGTGTAAATCGAAATAAAAAACACATCACAAGGTTATTCAACGGCAATACCGAAAACCTGTATCAATCTGTATATCGGGTCTTAAAATGACTCGTATACAAACTTGTTGCGAGTACAAAGATAGGGTGAAGTAAATAAACTGCCAATATTTTGCTCAGATACATGTTGCTCCGAATGGCATACCCCTACATCAAACTGCTCATAATCTGATTATTACCTATCAATCTTCGATCTGCATAATATTCATTTTAACATTATTCACAGGTCTGTCATTTTTGTTTACCTTCACCTTCTCTAGCTTGTCCAGTACATCTAAACCCTCTATCACCTCGCCAAATACGGTATACTCGCCATCTAGGTGTGGTGCTCCCCCCTGCTGGGTGTACGCCAACCTTTGTTCGGGCGTAAATTGCAGGTTTTGAAGCGTCGCAGCTTCTTCAGCCTGCTTATACAAGCCTTGTCTGAAGGCTGCTAAGCCATCCAAATCGCCACTGCTGTAAAAGCCTTTGATAGTCGCTTTGCTTTCGGCTTGCAATTTGTTATACGCATCTTGCACAAATCGTTCAAACTTAGGTTTCTCGATACTGGATAGGTTTTTTTCTGAATATTTTTTACCTGTAACAATATAAAATTGCGAGGCTGATGATGCCTTTTCGGGGTTTGCGTCATTGCCTGTACGTGCTGCTGCCAAAGCTCCTCTTTTATGAAAATGGGCTGGATAGACTATTTCGGCAGGCACAGTATACCCCAAATCGCCCGTACCCAATCGGGTCGTATCGCTTGCGTTTTTAGAATCGGGATCTCCACCCTGCACCATAAAATGCTCGATAACACGATGAAACAACAAATCGGTATAAAATCCTTCGGATACTAGTTTCAAAAAATTAGCCTTGTGCAGAGGCGTATCCTTGTATAACTTGATTTTAAGAGTTCCGAACTCGGTCTGAAGGGCTACGATAGCCTCTTTTTCTTGTGATTGAATATTGCTCATTGTTAACAGTAAAATAAATACTAAAATTATTTTTTTCATATTCGTATCATCTATATTGGGTGCAAATATACCTATTTTGGCAACGTATATTACGCAAAAAATGGTCAAATGCACGGTCAACTTACACTTTAGGGTCGTTTCATAGATCCGTTTCGTTCAGCTCTAACTAGCATTTTTTGCTAATCTTGAACGTTCGACAAGCTGTATAGGGTTCGTCCAATATTGTATAATGGTAAAGCGGGCTAGAAATATACACCAAAAGGTGATGAGGATAGCTGCTCCAAAATCGACCAATATAAACCATGCATTGGGGGTAAAGTTGTTGAGAAACAAATCTCTATAACAGATATATACAAATATTGGATGGAGTAGGTAGACTGGTAAGGTTTTATCGCCCCACTTATGCAATTTGTCTGTAGCAATATTGATGATACATGCCGACATGGTGATGCTTAAGAGATAAACGAGCGTTTTTAACAAAAAAGGATTGTGCGAAGGTGGATAATACGAGAATCCGGAGTCGCCAAACATAGCAAAGAGTAAATAATTGTCGGCATAGAGATATAGCAAAGTAAACACCAGCAACATGATAACTACTGCATAGGCTCTGTTTGTGTTGCGTATGGTCTGAATAACACCTTGGGTACAATAATATCCCAACACAAAATAGGGGAAAAAACTCATTAGTTTGAGTATAATATGACTGTCTAAAGACCTACTGAGGGCAAAGGAGACTAACAACGATAGTGGAAACACATATACAAACTTGAGCGAATTGAGCTGCACTACATAGATGAGGCTCCGCCACAATATTAAGCCTACGATATACCAGAGTATGGATTGTGGCTGTGTTAAAAACTTGACTAGGTCAAACGTATTGCCCATAAAACTGGTTGTTATTGTATAAAACAACTGAAACACGAGATAGGTTAAAGAGAGCGAATAGACTGTTTTGAGCCACTTGTTGTGTGTCATGTTTTTAGAAAAAAAGCCTGACAGAAAGATGAACAATGGCATGTGGAAGCTGTACAGAAAGGCAAATACGGCACGACGGATGGGATCGGTAAATACATCATATTCCATGGCATGCCCAAAGACTACAAGCGTTATTAGTATAAACTTAAGCGAATCGAAAAGAGTGTTTCTTTGCATTTTTGGTTTAAATTATGTGTGCTGATGTGGCTGATGTAATCATTTACTGATCACAAAATGAGAGTATACAAACTTGTATGCACATAGAACGCTAACTGTGCTAGCTCTATGTGTTAATATTCGCTAAATACAGAAGCAGGTTATAATAGCAAAGATATGTCTTTTTTTGATTTATTTTTGAGATTTCAGTACAAAAAAACGCTCAAAACGTAACATTTGCTACATTTTGAGCGTTTTTGAAGTTTACAATTTACACTGCAATTATTTAACTACTTGCTTCCAAACAATCCGCCTAGCATACCTAGTAGCCCTCCTCCTGCACCGCCTTTGGCTGATGTGAAAGTTTCGATAAGCGATTGTATGTTAAAACCTGGTTCGTTATCGTCTTTTATTTTATTGGTAAACATATTCATCACCATAGGTACTGCCGTAGTAGCTATGGTATTGGCTAAGCCTGCATCTAAACCCACCTTTGAGGTTAGAGCCGATACTACCGCTGTTTGTACAGTTTGCACCATAGCATTACCACCAAACGAAGCGGCTGCACTGTTGCCACTAAACATATTCATCACCTCTGTCAAATTATCGGGGATAAGTTGATCTTTCAAACTGTCGAATATAGTAGAGGTAGTTGTTTCTACAGCTGCTTCTTTCTTATCGTCAGGTATACTTGCATTGCCTGTTATAGCTGGCACCACCTGATCTTTTACTAATTCTAATAATTGCTCTATCATACTCGCTTTTTAATTAATTATTTTGTATCCAAGTTTGCTTCCTTATTAAACATGAAGCAATACCTTTTGTTCATCACTAACTTTATAATCTACTCTAACTCTTTGATCTCTCGATTGAGAAATACCGACAGAATGGTTCTTAAAACCACTACACCTGCCAATACGATAAGCTCTTCGTAGCTCGGTTCTACCACCGTTTTTATGATATCAGCTGCTATAAGTAGCTCTAAACCTAGAAGGAGGTAGCTACCAAAATTGGCTCGTATCTTACGAATGCCTTGGTGCTTATTGTCCGAAAACTCATTCTTGACAAAATCAATCACGGCATTGCCAATGCCATAAATGATAACGGACAAACTTAATACCGAAATGCCTGTTGCTAAATGTTCTACTATTTCTATCATCATAACTCGTAAATGTTAAAAAAATACAAGTTAGCAATAATTACTGATTTTATCAAGCGTTTTTATCTGCATAACGTTTAACCATGCTAAATATAGACGTCATTTAGGTGGATAATGTTACATGTAGGGGCGAGGATTCAGATACTTTCAAGACTTTGTATCCAAGCATTGAAACGTGGGCATTTCTGCCTTAGAGTAACCAAACCTATTGATTGGGTAAGACCGACACCATAAGTAATTTTATGATAACCCTTGATATGCTTTTCTAAACGTTTTGATGGAGCTGTTTCACGGCTATTATTTATATCTTCGGGATTGGAAAATGTATTCATTATAGTCTCTAGTGCTACAAAATCGGCTTCTGCTGGTGCAAAATTAGCTTTGAGAACATCTAATGAACAAAATACAAGAGCCTCAAATTCGTGTAACTGTATGTAGGGTATAAAACGGTATTGCAAGTTATTCTGTATATCTCGCAACATCCCTTTTTGCATGTTATCGAGCTTAGTTGCATTATCTTTAGCTATATCTCCAAATGCAGGAAATTTATGCTTAGCATGTATACCATAAAAATCGATAAGCGTACTTACAATTGCCGATGGTTCGTGCTTCAGATGATTCTCAATTTGTTTTTTCAGGTCTCTCCAGTTTACAATACCTCCTGCCGTTTTCTTTATCAGTGGTGCATGTAAGCTTACACCCTTATCTTGAAAATGAAAACTCAATACATCTCTACAGAACTCTTGCTCTGTTTGCCCTTCACAAATAATTATTAGTTACTTCATTTACTTATATTTATCTGTTAGGAAAACCTTTATCTAAAATATTCTGTTTCCACATATCGCCAATAGTATAATCGTCAAGCCAGACCGACAATTTAGACGAATCTAAACGTTCAAACTCCGATGCTCCATCAATATTGTCAACAGTTATTATATCTTCGGGTTCGAAACAATTAATAAGTTCTACGGATTGCGTAGCCAATATAACTTGTGTCCCCTTGGCGGCTACCGACTTTATCAAACCTGCAAGCTTGCTGATAGCAAAGGGATGCAAGCCCAATTCGGGTTCATCAATGATAATTACAGGTGGCGTATTGGCTTGTAAAAAAAGTGTAACCAGTGCTAAATAGCGAATGGTACCATCCGAAAAATCAGTTGCACCATATGTGTTTTCAGTATGATATTTGTCTTTCCAAGCCAAACGTATATACTCGCTATCTGGTGTATTGGGACGTAACTCGAAATCGAGAAAATATGGAGCTACTGACTGCAATGCTTGCACAATACGGTTGTAAACAATACGATTGTTTTGTTGTAAGGCATAAAGAATAGATGCTAAGTTTGCCCCATGGTTACTTAACATATAGTTATCATTGATACGTGCATCTTCGTTGAAAGCAGACTTTGCTCCTGTTTCGTGAAAATGGTATACCTTCAATGCATTAATAGCAGAATTAATATAGTTGGCTCTGTGTAAAGAATTATTTTTTAGTTGCAATTCGGGCTTTGCCTCAGCTATATCCCAATCTCTTCCATCGTAGCCCAATATTTCTTTTGTAACTACAAACGATGTATCGCCAACCTCTAGTGCAAATTCATAGTGATTAGTACCATTGCCAAAAGATAATTTAGCCGAAAGCTGTTCGGTTACCTTACGTCCATGGTGCAAGAATTTATTAACCCCACCCGATTTGGATACACCCCTAAGCAATAGCTGATTGTATGCCATATTGAGAAAATGAAAAAACGAGATAAAATTTGTTTTACCCGCACCATTTGCCCCTATAAGTATGTTGATAGGTTTCAGGTCAAGATGCAAATCTTGTATCGATTTATATCCTTTTATCTTTATATAATCCATTATCAGTAGCTTTTTAGCAAAGATAATAAAATATCAAACACCCCTATCTGCCTGCCTCACATCTAAAACAAAAAAACAAGCGACTGCCCTATTCAGGTAGTCGCTTGTTTGTATTCGGCAGTCGCACTAAGCTTCAGGTATTATTCGTATTCGTCCCACGCTTTTATTTCGATGTCGTCAATATCCACTTTGCAAAATGCTTGAATGAAAGCAGATGCTAGGCGTGAGTTGGTCAACAACGGAATGTTGTAATCGATAGATGCACGACGTATTTTGTAGCCATTGTTAAGCTCGCCACTCGAAAAGTTTTTGGGGATATTCACCACCAAATCAATCTCTTTGTTCTGGATCATCTCTAATGCACTTGGGTACTGCCCTTCTTCTGATGGCCAGTATACTTGGGTAGCAGGGATTCCATTTTCAGTCAAAAATTTTTGCGAACCACCCGTAGCATACAATTCGTAGCCTTTGTGGTGTAGGGTGCGTGCAGCCTCCAGCAGGTCAACCTTCGATTTGGCTGGTCCTGTCGAAAACAGTACTGTTTTCTTAGGGATGCGGTATCCTACCGATAGCATCGATTTGAGCATTGCATCGTCAAAGTCATCACCAATACAACCCACCTCGCCTGTCGAAGCCATATCTACACCCAACACAGGGTCGGCTTTTTGAAGACGTGAGAACGAGAACTGCGAGGCTTTGATACCCACATAGTCCAGATCAAATGCACTCTTGTTTGGTTTCTCTACATCCATGCCCAACATTACTTGGGTAGCGAGTTCGATAAAGTTTATTTTCAACACTTTGGATACGAATGGAAATGAGCGTGATGCACGCAGGTTGCACTCGATCACCTTAATCTCGTTGTTACGAGCCAAAAACTGAATATTGAAGGGTCCCGAAATTTGCAATTCTTTAGCAATCTGACGTGCTACTTTCTTTATTCTACGCACCGTTTCGATATACAAACGCTGTGCAGGAAACTGAATGGTGGCATCGCCCGAGTGTACGCCTGCAAACTCTACGTGTTCGGATATGGCATACATCACAATCTCGCCTTTGTTGGCAACTGCGTCTACCTCTATTTCTTTGGCGTTTTCGATAAATTCGGATACTACTACGGGGTGTTTTTTAGACACTTCGGCGGCTAGGCTTAAAAAGTTTTCTAGCTCCTGATCGTTCGAACATACGTTCATCGCAGCTCCCGAAAGCACATACGAAGGACGTATGAGTACGGGATAGTTCACCTCATCTACAAATAGTTTGATGTCGGAGAGCGATGTCAACTCTTTCCAACGAGGTTGGTCTACACCTATGCGGTCGAGCATACTCGAAAACTTATGACGGTCTTCGGCATTGTCAATGCTTTTGGCAGTAGTACCCAAGATGTTTACCTTTGCCTGATCGAGACGTACGGCAAGGTTATTGGGTATCTGTCCTCCTACCGATAGGATAACGCCGTGTGGATTTTCGAGTTCGATAATATCCATCACACGCTCATATGTTAATTCGTCAAAATACAACCGGTCGCACATATCGTAGTCGGTCGAAACCGTCTCGGGATTGTAGTTAATCATCACCGAGCGATAGCCCTCTTTACGAATGGTTTGCAGTGCATTTACCGAACACCAGTCAAACTCTACGGACGAGCCTATGCGGTATGCTCCCGAACCCAGCACGATGACCGAACGCTTGTCGCCCAAATACTGTACATCGTTTGCAGTACCATTGTACGTAAGGTACAGATAGTTGGTTTGAGCTGGATATTCTGCTGCCAAGGTATCGATCTGTTTTACAACAGGTACAATGCCATGGTGTTTACGGATCGATCTTACCTCTTGTGCTACACCATCAATAAGCGATGGCTCTTTGCAAACAGTTTTTGCAATCTGAAAGTCAGAAAATCCTTTTTGTTTAGCCTCACGAAGCAAGGCAACGGGTAGGGACTGAATGTCGTCGTATCGTTTAATCTCTTCCGAGCATTGGTATATATAATGTAGCTTTTGCAAAAACCAATGATCGATTTTTGTCAGCTCATATATCTTGTTTATGTCGTATCCTTTTGCAAATGCCTGATAGATACAGAAAATACGTTTATCGGTAGGGTTACGTAAGGCATCGTCAAGGTCTTCCATCTCGGCAAACTTATTGGCTGTAAAGCCGTGCATACCGATATTAAGCATACGTAAGCCTTTTTGGATGGCTTCTTCGAAACTGCGACCGATTGCCATAATTTCGCCTACCGATTTCATGCTCGATCCTATTTCTTTGGATACGCCATGAAATTTGCCTAAATCCCAACGGGGTATTTTTACTACTACGTAGTCTAATGCGGGTTCGAAAAAAGCACTGGTAGATTTGGTTACCGAATTTTTCAGTTCGAACAATCCGTAGCCTAAGCCCAATTTAGCAGCAACAAATGCGAGGGGATAGCCCGTAGCTTTGGATGCCAAGGCTGATGAACGGCTCAGACGAGCATTCACCTCAATCACCCGATAATCTTCCGATTCGGGGTCGAAAGCATACTGCACGTTACACTCGCCCACAATGCCGATGTGGCGAACAATGCGGATGGCTATTTCACGTAGTTTATGAAACTCCGAGTTGGTCAAGGTTTGCGAAGGTGCTACTACAATACTCTCGCCCGTATGTATACCAAGGGGGTCGAAGTTTTCCATGTTACACACCGTCATACAGTTGTCGTACTTGTCTCGTACCACTTCGTACTCAATTTCTTTCCATCCTTTGAGCGATTTTTCGACCAACAGCTGAGACGAGTATGCTAAGGCTTTTTCGGCAAGGGCTCTCAGTTCTTGCTCATTATCGCAAAATCCTGAACCTAAACCTCCAAGGGCAAAGGCTGCACGTACAATGATGGGATAGCCCAAATCGGCAGCAGCCGTTACAGCATCGTCGATAGTACCTACGGCTACACTTTTGATGGTTTTAACATCTATCTGATCTAGTTTTTTTACAAACAGCTCACGATCTTCGGTATCTATAATAGCTTGTACGGGTGTACCCAATACACGCAAGTTATATTTTTCGAGTATGCCTTGTTCAAACAATTGCACGCCACAGTTGAGGGCGGTTTGTCCACCAAAGGCAAGGAGTATGCCTTGTGGTTTTTCTTTCTGAATTACCTTTTCTACAAAGTAAGGGGTAATGGGTAAAAAGTATATTTTGTCGGCACTCCCTTCCGAGGTTTGTACCGTAGCTATATTGGGGTTGATAAGTACCGTTTCGATGCCTTCTTCTTTGAGTGCTTTGAGTGCTTGCGAACCCGAGTAGTCAAACTCTCCAGCTTCACCGATCTTTAAAGCTCCTGAACCAAGAACGAGTACTTTTTTTATATTGGCTTCCATATTCAGTATATTTTACAGTTTATCGATGAACAAATCAAAAATAAAATCGGTGTCCGTAGGTCCACTCGCCGCTTCGGGGTGAAACTGTGCCGAGAAGTAGGGTTTGGTTTTGTGCCTAATGCCTTCGTTTGTACCATCGTTGAGGTTTACAAAAAATGCTTCCCAGTCGGCACTCAACGAAGAGTTGGATACGGCAAAACCGTGGTTTTGAGAGGTGATAAAGCAACGCTCTGTGCCTACCATACGCACGGGTTGGTTGTGGCTGCGGTGTCCGTACTTCAGCTTATAGGTACTTGCTCCACCTGCTTTTGCCAACAATTGATTTCCCATACAGATACCGCAAATGGGTTTGCCTGTTTCCATGGCTTTGCGGATGTGTTGCACCGTTATTTCGCAATACTCGGGGTTACCTGGACCGTTCGATATAAATAGCCCATCGTATTGCATGCCTGTAAAATCGTAATCCCAAGGCACACGGATGAGTGTGATGTTGCGTTTGAGCAAACAGCGTATGATGTTGTGTTTTACACCGCAGTCTATCATTACCACTCGTTTATCGCCATTGCCATAGGTTATTACCTCTTTGCAACTGGCTTTGGCTACTTGATTTTCGAGATTAGGGTCGATAAAATCGATTTCGTTATCGTCTCCAAAAACTATTTTTCCTTTCATCGAACCTTTTTCACGTAACAGCTTGGTCAGCTCACGTGTGTCGATACCATATATACCTGGTACTCCGTGTTCTTTGAGCCATTCGCCCAAACTTTTATTGGCGTTCCAATGCGAATATTCTCGTGAATAATCGGATACAATGAGTCCGCTTACCTGTATGCGTTCAGACTCGTTAAAGTCCGAAATACCATCTGTAAACAAATCTTCGGGTACTCCATAATTACCTACTAGGGGAAATGTTAGCGTGAGAATCTGCCCTATATACGAAGGATCTGTAAGGCTTTCGGGATACCCTACCATGGCTGTGCTAAATACCACTTCGCCAGCTGCTGGGTTTTCCGCACCAAAAGACCTTCCTTCAAAGGTAGTTCCATCATCAAGAATCAATCGTACAGGTCTATCTGTCTGCATGTCTAGAGAGCGTTATTTTATTGTGAATTAATAATTTATACTGAATCATAGCGAGGTAAAAAAAAGGAACACGATTCATCGAACCTGTTCCTTTTCACCTTATATATCTTGCTTTCGTTATCATGTAATACATCTTCAAACATTCTATGAATATCTGAGGTACAAAGGTACAAAAAATAAGAATACGCTTCTACAATTTTTAGCAGATAATTATACAAGTTGTACAGACTTTTTAATTTATTGAATATTTTGCTTCAAAATAAGCTTCGATTTAATATGCTTTATAGTGCGGTCAACTTGTCGAGATTACGTTTCCAAACAAAGAACAGAATCATCACAGTCAAAGTAAACACTGCACCTATAATATAGCCTATCTGAAGCGGTAAGCCCAAGCCTTCGGGTGCAATCATTATATACACACTCACCACAGCCGTCATAAACAAAGCGGGTAAAAAACTGATCCAAAAGAATTTCTTTTCACGTGCAAGGTACACCGTTACCAGCCAAAGGGTAGCAGCTGCTAGGGTTTGATTAGCCCATGCAAAGTAACGCCAAATGATGTCAAAGTTAACTTGCAACACAAAGAATGCCATTATAAATAATGGAATACTTATTATCAGACGATTCTTTAAGCTCTTTTGATTAAATTTTATAAAATCGGCAACAATGAGGCGTGCTGAGCGAAATGCGGTATCGCCCGATGTGATGGGGGCAGCTATTACTCCTAATAGAGCCAATAGACCTCCAAACTTGCCCAACCATGTATTTGAAATTTCGCTAACAACTACTGCTGCGTTGTTGCCATTATCAGCAAGAAAGGTTTGCAAGCCTCCTACCGATCCGAAGAAGCTCATAGCGGCGGCTGCCCACACAAGGGCAACTATGCCTTCGGCTACCATCGACCCGTAGAAGATGCGTCTACCTTCTTTTTCGTTTTTGATACAGCGTGCCATTAAGGGCGACTGTGTGGCATGAAAGCCCGAAATAGCTCCACAGGCAATGGATATAAATACCATCGGAAATATGGGGTATTTATCGGGTTGAGGGTGCATATTTTGCAGGTTAGCGAATGTTGCCTCGGGGATGGGTGCATTGTTCCAGATCATGGCAACAAGTATACCTACTGCCATAAAAAGCAAGGCAAAACCAAAGAGTGGATATATTTTACCTATCAGTTTGTCGATAGGCAAAAGCGTAGCTAAGATGTAATAGATGAAAATAACGATACACCAAAATGTAAAATCTAATTGGCTGGGGGTAAGACCTGCGAGCAATTTTGCAGGACCTGCCACAAAAACAACGCCTACCAATAGCATTAACACAACGGTAAATACGCGCATCGATTGTCTAAAAACGTTGCCCATATACTTGCCGCCTATCTCGGGTAGGCTCATTCCCTTGTTTCGCAACGATAGCATCCCCGACAGGTAATCGTGAACACCACCACCAAGGATGGTTCCGAATACAATCCACAAAAACGCCGATGGACCATAGATAGCTCCCATTACGGCTCCAAAGATGGGACCAAGACCTGCGATGTTAAGAAATTGAATCAAAAAGATACGCCCCCAGCCCATAGGCACATAGTCAACACCGTCTTGCTCGGTATAAGCTGGCGTGGGGTTGCTGGGGTCTATCCCAAAAATACGTTCAACAACAGCTCCGTAAATTACGTAGCCAAGAATAAGCACAACAATTGAAATAAAGAATGTTATCATAGGTTATTCGGTTTTTTTGTGTGCTAAAACTACAATTTTTTTTATTACAAAGAAATGCTTTTGCTATATTAGGTAGTCAATAAAGGTTAATTATGCGTTTTGCATCTAATTTTTCAGCTAGATGCTCACAGAGCTAGTTCTGATCCCCCCCTTTCAAAATAAAAAAAGGGGGGGGGATATTACAACTCGAACATAAACTTATCTACTCGGCACAAAGAATGCTTTAGGCTGATAAGTATAGCTATTACGTGCTATTTCCTTTACACGCCCTATGCCGGGATAGGGCAGGTGAAAACCAAAAATCAGATCGTTTGTTTGACTAAGCTCTTTTAACACACGAAGGCGAGATGCTATACCTAACTCAAAATTAGAGTCGAACACAATACCCCACTGGGGGTGAGCAAACAGAACTGCATCGGAATGCACAACATCGGCTATCGCAATCAATTTTTCGCCTTTCGAGAAAATAGTCGACACCAAGTGTCCATCGGTATGCCCTGCTACAATATCGAGTTGTATACAATCTAATACAGTAGCACCATCTTCGACTTTCTTGAGCTGAGGTTCGATAGCCTTCAATGCACTGCGTGTAGCAGTTGTCATGCCAGCAATAGCAGCCGCATCGGTTAGCTTCGATTTGCTGAAATCGGGCTTGCCCTTTGTCCATAAGTCATACTCTACTCGGGATATATAAATGCTTGCGTTGCTGTATACGGAATGCCCTCGGCTATCCACCAATCCACCAATATGGTCTCGGTGTGCATGTGTTACAATCACATCGGTTATCTGCTCGGGAGTAATGCCCACTAGTGCCAAATTATGAATAAGTTTGCCTGCATAATCACCTACCAAAGATCCATAACCTGCATCGAACAAGATAAGTCTATCGCCTTTTTGCAACAAAAGTATATTCATAGCCAACTCAAAACTAGTGGTACTGCGAAACTGTGCCTTCAATACTGCCGATACCGAATCGGCATCTGCCACAGGAGCTAGTATGGGTTGCACGCTGGCAAAAGGAATATACCCATCGGATAATACAACGGCTTGTATATCGCCAATCTGAAATTGCTGAAATCCACTTGCCTTGAATGTTTGAGCGAATAAGCTGATCGGAACAAAACAAAGAACCGTAAGTGCTAATAGAAATCGTTTTTTAATCATGTTTTTTTAATATTGAGTAAGACATTTGCTTCATCTAATTGTTTACTTTTGCAATATCAACTACGCATAGCATACACAAAGATACGGCGATTGCTGGTAGCTGTCAAGTATGTACTTTTTAGTACCTTACGCACCTAAAAGTATCTGATGCTCAGAATGAGGCAACTAAAGAATAAAAAAGATGTCAGAAAAAACAAAAGCAAATACCCAGTGTGCATTAGATTACGCATTCAAACGCATTGGTGGCAAATATAAAGGACGCATATTGTTTCGTCTACATATGGAGGGGGTGATGCGATATGGCGAACTACGCAAAAGCATACTCGATATTACGACCAAAATGCTCACCCAAAGCCTAAGCGATTTAGAGGCTGATGGGCTGATTGTACGCAAAGAGTACAACGAACTCCCCCCTAAGGTTGAGTATAGCTTGAGCCAAAGTGGCAACGAGTTTATTCCGCTTATCATCCAACTATTCAATTGGGGACGTGAGCAACTGGGCGAAGAATATACGGAAACGCCCTATGCTAGTGAAAATTTTATACAGAAACTAAAAGATTTGTAACGAAAAAAGAGGGGGGGGAAAATAGAGAACACCTTTACCTGATCTGCATACAACAACCGCATCTATAAATAAACTAACTAGAACACCAACCAAGATAAAAAAAACACCACACTGAACTACATGATTTTCACAAATCGTTTTTTATTTATAAGTTTGTAACTTATTTTAAAAAAGATTGAAAATTATGAAAAAATTACTGGTTATCGCTACCATTCTAGGTAGCATGTTTGCATTGGGGTCGTGTTCGGACGATGACAATAACATAACAACAAGTGAGGTAAAGAAATTAGTTGTTAAAGCAGATTACTCTGCTGTAGATCAAGATATTGAAAATTTTGAATACAACAATAAAAATCAGCTGGTTACCTACACTGTATCGCAAAAAGTAGATGGTGTATATAAACTTGAGTATAAATACTCACTAACATACGATGCCAACAACAAGCTTGTTCAAGTATATAATGAGGATACTTCAGGTAATACGGCATATTATTACACCACCACCTACACACACCATACAGACTATATTCTGAGAGAAAAGATTCAAAACAACAATCCAAATAGCGTAAAAATGGTAGATAGCCTATTTATTGACTCGGCACAACGAGTGATAAAGAAAGTAAATACGAACGGAAACAGAACAAGCTATGAGTATGAGTATGATGCTAATGATAACCTAATTAAAGAGACAATAGTGCATAGCCTAACGGAATCAGATATAAATGAATACAAGTACGATAATAAAAAATCGATGTATTCGAATATCGTAAATCTTCCTAAATGGTTTGTTGATACAGAGTATATCCTAACACAGGGATTTGCAGGTAAAAACAACGCTATTGAACTTATTGAAGATGGTGTAACGGACGTTAAAGTAGCCTACGAATACGATGCTGACGGCTATCCTGTGAAAGTAATAAATGCCGAGACAAATAAGACAATGGCTACAATTACATACAAAGTAATTGACTAAGCAAGGCACACAGCATTAGAATAAAAACGACACAATGGCTACTTACATGATCTGAGTAGCCATTGCTATTTTTGAGAATCGCCCCCCTCTCCAGAAATATCGAAAAAAATTAACTAATTTTGTGGCTCAACCGCATTGAGTTGCACACAAGTATAAAAATTGAAAGTATGGCATCAAAATCAAAAAGAGAGTCGAACATCGAGTTACTACGCGTTGTGGTTATGCTTATGGTGGTAATCACACACCTATATGGCATTGCACTTGGGTATGAAGTGGGCGAAAACAGCTGGCTATCACGTGTTTTCTTCAATTGTTTTTTTATTATACCTGTTCATGTGTTTATATTCATTTCGGGATACTATGGTATTACGTTCAGAGTCAACAATTTGATTTCATTGGTGATACAAGCTCTTTTTTATACATTGGGCATTGGATTTTTATTTCTGCTGTGTGGATACCCCTTTACGCCTTACAATTATCTAACTTCTATTTTGCCCATATCCACTAGCTATTGGTGGTTTTTATCTACATTTATAGCCTTGTATTTGCTAACGCCTTTTCTTAATTTGGGCATCGAGAAACTGAGCAAACAGCAGTTGCTGATCTCGATCTGTGGCATTGCCTATCTGAACTATTTTTCGGGTTTTGCATTCGAAAAAATTTCGAATGATGGCTATTCCATTTTCAATTTTATCTGTATTTATCTGATTGCTGCCTATCTCAAAAAATATGATATCCAGATCAAACGCCCTTTGTTGGTTTACCTAATCGCCTCACTCATCACTTTTGCGATTATGTACAACGTAGCTGTTTTAGGAGGCACGGTCGAAGAGCGTTTCTTTAATCTCAATAGTCCCTTTATTACGTTGTCGGCAATTGCGTTTTTCTTCATTTTCAAAAACCTAAAAGTAGGGTATTCGGCAACCATCAACAAACTAGCGAGTCTGTCGTTTGGTGTATACCTTATACATGCACATCGGATGGTTTGGGCAATGATTTTAGAGGCAGTCAACTTCTTGTCCGAAAAGTTCTACGATCAGTACACCTTGCTCATTGCCTTGTTTTTGCTGGCCATTGTTATATTTGTTGCCTGCATAGCTATTGAGCAAGTGCGTCAATGGATTTGCAAACCAATGGAGGCTAAACTGCATGCCTATTTTGATGAGCGATTAAAAGCCTAGTGGATTGGGCTAGAAGCGAACTGCAATTCTGATAAACCCAGTAAACGGGCATTATCAGAAAAAGATTGCCTAAATTTGTAAGCATGATTGAAATAGATACGCCAAGTTTGTCAACGTACACCTTTGTAGACCTATTTGCTGGTATCGGAGGCTTTCACCTCGCACTCGATTCGTTTGGTGCAAAGTGCGTGTTTGCATCCGAATGGGACAAGCATGCGGCAGCCACTTATCTCAACAATTTTGGTCTAGCTCCACAGGGCGATATTACCCAAATAGAAGAACATAGGATACCTGCACACGATATATTGTGTGGTGGATTTCCGTGTCAAGCGTTTTCGGTATCGGGCAAGCAACGGGGTTTTGACGATACCCGAGGCACACTTTTTTTTGATATTGCACGCATCGTCAGGCAACATCAACCTAAAGTCTTGCTTTTGGAAAATGTGAAAAATCTGGCAAAACATGATGGGGGCAAAACGCTGGCAGTAATTGCCAATACGCTCGATACGCTGGGCTATGACATCTACCACCAAGTGTTAAATACCAGTTGTTTTGGACTGCCTCAAAACAGAGAGCGTATCTACATCGTAGGATTTCGTAAAACATTAAATGTTAAAATATTTGAATTTCCAAAACCGAGTGCATTGCCTACTTGCTTACTCGATATTATCGAACCAAACCCTTCGGAAGCTAAAGTGATTGAACGGCTTGATATTGATATTTATAAAGAATATACGCCCCAGAACACCCTCTTTGGCAAGATGCAATTGTTAAATAAGCCCATCCAAATAGGCAAGGTAAACAAAGGCGGGCAGGGCGAACGCATCTACCATCCGCTGGGGCATGCTATTACGCTGTCGGCTTATGGTGGAGGCGTGGGTGCTAAAACAGGACTTTACTTGATAGACGGGCATATACGCAAACTAAGCCCTAGAGAGTGTGCCAGATTGCAAGGCTTTCCAGACACATTTAGGCTAGATACATCTACCAGTCAGGCATACAAACAGTTTGGTAATAGTGTTTCGGTAAATGTACTGCAACATATACTAAAACAAATAAGCCAACATGCTCCAATTCAAAATAAATCGGGCAGAACTTTTTGACTAATATTTTAAATAAAACAAACAATGCTACAAAAAAAATCTAGAAAACGAAATCTTATTCATGTATTAATAGTAACCTGTATACTTGTAACTGCCTATATGGGCATTACAGCATATACTCATCAAACCCCTGATATGAAAATATATAACATTGAAGTAAATGATAGCCAAGGCAACAGTGTACCACTAAGCAACTACAAAGGCAAGGTGCTGTTGATTGTAAACACGGCTACCGAATGTGGTTTTACGCCACAATACAAAGATTTGCAAGCCCTTTATTTAACATATAAAGACAAGGGATTTGAGGTACTCGACTTTCCGTGCAACCAGTTTGGAGGGCAAGCACCTGGTACAAATGAAGAGCTGGCTACATTTTGCGAGATGAAATACAAAACCACCTTCACCACG
The DNA here is from genome assembly GCA_039799165.1 of Bacteroidota bacterium. GTDB lineage: Bacteria > Bacteroidota > Bacteroidia > Bacteroidales > Dysgonomonadaceae > Dysgonomonas_A. Next base: position 55,089 of record JBDLTH010000080.1, on the reverse strand, counting down.
TTTGCCAAGATTGATGTAAATGGCGACCATGCCGACCCTTTGTTCGAATACCTAAAAGAAAGCACCGGTGGCATTCTAGGTAAACGCATCAAGTGGAATTTTACCAAATTTTTGGTGGATCAAGAGGGTAACGTAATCGAACGTTACGCACCCACCACCAATCCATCGAAGATAGCCAAAGACATCGACAAGCTATTAGCTAAATAAACAGTTACAATGCCGAGTAGGCGATAGAAAACGTATCGCCACCGGATAATTGTCCGCTTTGCAAGCCTTTTTTGAGCCAACGACTGCGTTGAGCCGATGTACCATGGTTGAAAGCATCAGGTACAGTATATCCTTGCGATTGCATTTGCAGGCGGTCGTCGCCTATCTGTGTTGCCGCATTCAGACCCTCATCTATATCGCCATCCTCTATCGAGTTAAAGTTTTTGTTATCGTGATATGCCCAAATACCTGCATAATAATCGGCTTGCAACTCTAGTCTGACATTAAGCTGGTTGCTTTCTTTTTCGCTTAGGCGTTGCTGCTGTGTATGCACCTTGTTTAAGGTACCCAAAAGGTATTGTACGTGATGCCCTACCTCGTGTGCTATAACATAAGCGTAGGCAAAGTCGCCTCCTGCATTAAGTTGCGTCTTCATCTGATTGAAAAACGAGAGGTCGATATATACCGTCTGATCTGCCGAACAGTAGAATGGACCTGTGGCTGATGAGGCGTTACCACACCCCGATTGTGTGCCTCCACTAAACAGCACCATACGAGGGGCAACGTACTTCATCCCATTTTGGGCAAATACTTCTTTCCAAACATCCTCTGTACCTGCCAAAATAGTTTTGGCAAAAGTTGCAGCCTGTTCCTCCTCGGCTGTTGGGGTATAACTACCTTGCACACCTATGTTTTGTGATGCCTGTTGCTGAAGCACCTCCATGGGGTTGCCGCCCATCAACCATACAATGAGTCCCACAAGAATAGTTCCGCCAATACCTAGCGATGCCTTTCCTACGCCCCCTTTTCCGCGCCGATCGTCAACATTGTCGCTCGTCCTTCTTCCGTCTAATCTCATATTCTTAATTTTGATACAAATTGAAATAGTAAAAGTAGAAATAAGATTTTAGATAAACTTAGCATTTTTTGTTTTTAAGATACAAGACATACCCACAAAGCCAAAACACCCCCATCGAATCTTACATTCAAAGGGGGCGTTTTGTTTAGGATGCTCGAAAAACTAGTTCAGTCCGAAGCATCGTCATGCAATCAATTCACATACAATAAAAATTCGCCAATTTATTGTTTCGTATTTATTTTTGTCAATTCGCTCAATATAGCCTCTCCTACTTTGGTTGCCGATTGTGGGTTTTGACCCGTTACCACACGCTGATCTACCACTACATGAGCTTGCCACATCTCTGTTTTTTCGAAGATAGCACCACGCTCAATAAGCTTAGTTTCTAGCATAAAAGGCACTACTTTTTCAAGTTTCACAGCCACCTCTTCTTCGTTCGTAAAGCCATTTATTTTTTTACCTGCTACCAAATAGCTACCATCTGATAGTTTGATGTTTACCAAACCAGCTGGTCCATGACATACGGCACTTACTACACCTCCTTTTTCATAAATTTGGGTAGCAATGCTTGCCAACTCTGTATTGTCGGCAAAATCCCACATGGTACCATGCCCACCAGCATAATGAATAGCGGCATAGGCTTCGGGGTTTACATCAGCAGGCTTCATTGTATTTTGTAATTTAAGCTGGTAGATGCTATCTGTCCAAAACACATGGTTGATAGAGTCTTTCAAGTCAAAACCATCTACGGGAGGATTACCACCTTTGGGGCTTACAAAATCTATTTCGTATCCTGCATTTTTTAGTACTTCCCATGGGTGTGCTACTTCTGACAGATAGTAACCTGTTTTGTTACCTGTATTGCCCAAGCTGTCGTGGCTAGATAATACAAATAATATTTTTTTTGCTGATACTGATGTTGTTGCATTCACCTCGTCGGTTGGTGTCGCTTTTTTGTTGTTACAAGCAGCAAAGCCCAAAGCTACTGCTACAAGAACTACGAATACATTTATTTTTTTCATCTTCTTTTTTAAAATTTAGCACAAAAGTAAGCTTTTAAATCAAGTAATAAAAATAAGGTAAATTATACATTCCTATCATATTTATGATTGATGATCTTTTAATAATTTAATCTCACAATATTATCCTTTACTTGCTACTTTCAGTTAAAAAACGTACTATTGCACACTGTTTTAGATAAAGAAACAACAAAAATCAACCTTATATCGATAAGAATGATCGATTTTAACTTTCCGATGGGCATACAAATAGCTGGCACAACTATCTTGTGGCATAGCTTACTAGAGCTGATGGCTACATGTATAGCTTTTAGGTATTACCTCATGTTACGCAAAAAACAAGGCGACTCGGTCGAAGACATCAATCGGCTAGTAGCACTAATAGGTGCAACCAGTGGGGCTATTGTAGGATCGCACTTGTTGGGTGCTGCCGAAAACATACCGCAATGGATGGCATCGTCAAACAAGCTACTGTACTTCTGGTTCAACAAAACATTGGCTGGCGGGCTAATAGGTGGATTGATAGGCGTAGAACTATTCAAAAAAATAGTAGGCGAAAAGCAAAGCACTGGCGACATATATGTATACCCACTTTTGCTAGGAATAATTATCGGACGCATTGGCTGTTTTAGTGCAGGTGTGTACGAAGAAACGTATGGACTGCCCTCGTCATTGCCGTGGGCAATGAACTTGGGCGACAACATCATGCGCCACCCCGTAGCCTTGTACGAGATTGTTTACCTCATCGGCATTTGGATTATTCTCAAGCAGGTACAAAAAACATATACCCTGCAATCGGGAGGACTATTCAAGCTGTTTATGATCGCCTATTTTGTATTTCGCTTTGCCCTCGACTTCATCAAGCCCGGATGGCGCTATGCGTTTGGGTTGGGCAGTATTCAACTTGCTAGCCTGCTCACCATATTTTATTATGCACCCTATATCGTGCAGCCCAAACGGCTGCTTGCAAGCCATCCATCAACGAGTAAACAAACCACCTAAAACACATCATTAATATGCCTGTAAGAGATTATGTATATTACGACTACACAACGAGCCTTTGTGCCGAGTGCCTGCAACGTATCGATGCCAAGATAGTGATTGAGGGCAACAACGTGTTTATGACCAAAGCTTGCCCACAACATGGGTTTAGTAAAACATTGCTGGCTACGGATGTAGACTATTACAAAAATATACGCAACTACAACAAGGCTTCGGATATGCCACTCAAGTTTGCGATGCCCGTAGAAAAAGGATGCCCCTATGATTGTGGTCTGTGTACCGATCATGAGCAACACAGTTGCCTTTGCATTGTAGAAATTACCGATCAGTGCAACCTCAATTGCCCCACCTGCTATGCCGCATCGTCGGCTCAAGGCAAACACAAAAGTGTAGCAGAAATAGAACGCATGCTAGACATTATAGTAGCTAGCGAGGGCGAACCCGATGTTGTGCAAATAAGTGGTGGCGAACCCACTATACACCCCCATTTTTTCGAAATATTAGACATTGCCAAGAAAAAACCCATCAAGCATTTGATGCTAAACACCAACGGTATTCGCATTGCACAAGACCGTGCATTTGCAACTCGACTGGCAAGCTACATGCCCGACTTTGAGGTGTACCTGCAATTCGATTCGTTTCGCCCCGAAGTAATTAAAGAATTGCGAGGAGCCGATTTGCTTTCGCTTAAATACAAAGCGTTGGAAACCCTCAACGAACTCAACCTAAGCACCACGCTTGTAGTTACCTTGCAACAGGGGCTAAATGACGATGAAATAGGCAGTATACTTGACTTTGCCGTAAAACAACGATGCGTGCGTGGTGTAACCTTTCAGCCAATACAAATAGCTGGACGCAACCACCCCCACTCGGTCAATCATCGGCTAACCCTTACCGAGGTGCGTAACAACATACTCGCTCAGAGCAAGCTGTTCGAAGCCAACGACATTGTACCCGTACCTTGCAACCCCGATGCGCTGGCTATGGGCTATGCCCTAAAACTGAACGGACAGGTAATACCCCTAACCCGATACATAGACCCGAAAGCCCTGTTGAATACGGCTTCTAAAAACACCATTGTATACGAGCAAGATGCCGATCTGCAAGACCAGATGATAAAGCTTTTCAGTACAGGTATATCGGTAGACAAGGCTTCGGAAAACGTAACCCAACTGCTATGTTGCCTACCCGAAGTGTATGCACCTGGGCTGGAATACGACAACCTGTTTCGGGTAATTATTATGCAATTTATGGATGCACACAACTTTGATGTGCGAGCCATCAAAAAATCGTGCGTGCATATTGTACATGACGATGGGCGAATTATCCCTTTCGAAACCATGAATCTGTTGTATCGAAACCAATCTGATATATAAAAATCCGTAATCCACTCATTTGCTATTATTATGAAAGAGTCTTTAAACATTTTATCGTTCTTTATACTAGGTATAGCCATACTACTTCTTGTTGTTGGCATCATCATGCTAATTAGTGTAGTATTTGTAGATGATAAAAAAAAACGTGCCATAAACGCACTAAAAGTCATACTACTGGGTACATTGCTAGGCATAGGTGGTTTTACGCTTTGCACCATGACCTTTAGCTTAGGTCCCATGCACTAAGTAAACTCCGTTTTAATACGCAAAAGACAATATTGATAATGGAATATATTTTATTCTTAGTCCTCTTGATTATATTCGTAATAGGAGTACTGACTAGCATGGTAGGAATAATGATATTGATCGTTTCTCTCATAAAAGAAGATAAACGAAAGCATACGCTCAATTCTATAAAGCTAATCGGATGCGGTATATTTATTTGTGTATTCGCTTATTTGCTTGCTTTATAAATGGGCTATCCTTCATTTATTAAGAAGCTTTCTTTTAAAATAAACATTTACTGAAAAACAAGAAATACGCTCATGATTACACTAATTTGGGGATTGCTACTCTGCGGTATAGCATTAATTATAGGCGGAAGTGTTCTGCTGATTGTATGTATTATAATGGAAAAAAAAGAACAATATCAGTCTAAAGCACTAAAAATATTATTGGCAGGCACACTACTCATTATAGCTAATCTCACCTTATGCAGTATCATGAGCTAAGTATATGAAAGTTATACTATCTATAAGTTTTATCTTTATTTTTGCACTCGTTTCACAACTGGTGCAAGCACAATCAAAACTCTCACTCATGCCAGGCATCTATTACAATGGAACAGGGCTTGACCAAGACGTTCGGGGAGGAGGATTCATTATGGGCTTAGAATATATGCCACATCGCAATCACTTCTTTAGTCTAGAGTTGAGAACCCGATATGGGCTTTATACTTTCAGTGATGAAACAAATGCAACCGCAGATAAAAATGGCATACCAATTCCACCTAAAAACCCAAGTACAGCAAGCCTAAAGTACAGCCTGTTTCACCCACAGGTTGGTGTTGTACCTAAATTTCATTTTCATGTAGACGAAAGCCTATCTTTGTTTCTCGAAAACGAAATTGCAGTGGGAGTAATGACGGGTCGCTTTACGTATAAAGGACATGACAAAAAGAGTTTCGCCGAAACAAGCCTTACCTACAATATAGGGGCAGGTGTAGAATACAAAACACCGAAATGGACTATTGTAGGTTCTGTTGGCTATTCAACTCTTAACTTTAGACCTGATATCGTGAAGCACCAACCCCCAAATTATCAAGAATGGATACCTAACCAGCATGCTGGATTGCTGATAAATGCAATTCTCAAAATACCCTTAACAAAGAAATAAATAAATCTTCTTATTCATTCCCTCCCCCCAACCCATCGGCACATTGTAAGAGCAATCATTTTACTATCTTTGTAGTCTGTTTAAAAACAAGAAGACAAATAGCGTGATATATCCCGATAATTTCGAAGTTAAGATAGGGTTCGACAAAGTGCGTAACCTCATTGTAGACAAATGCCTAAGCACATTGGGCGAAGAGAAAACCCACGAAATGGCTTTTCTGAATGCCTACGCATCCATCGAAAAATTACTTTCGCAAACAGACGAGTTTATACGCATCATACAAGAAGAAGACGAATTTCCGGTCAATCATTTTTTTGATGTACGCCCCGCACTCAAAAACATCAGGGTAGAAGGCACATGGTTAGACGAACCAGCCGTGTTTGACCTGCGTCGCTCGCTCCAGACCATTCGGGAGATTGTCAGCTTTCTGAAAAAAGAAGACGAAGACAACACCCCCTACCCTCATTTGCAAGCACTAGCAGGCGACGTTGTGGTGTTTCCACAATTGCTCAACCAAATAGATGCCATATTGGACAAGTATGGACGCATCAAAGACAATGCCTCCAGTAACCTAAGCCACATACGTCGCGAGATGGCACAGGTATCCAGCAGCATATCCAAAAGCCTAAGTGCCATCCTCAGATCGGCACAAGCCGAAGGGCTAGTCGAAAAAGACGTTGCCCCCACCATGCGCGATGGGCGACTGGTAATACCCGTAGCACCTGCCTTTAAACGCAAACTCAAAGGTATTGTGCATGACGAGTCGGCATCGGGCAAGACCGTATTTATCGAACCTGCCGAAGTAGTAGAAGCCAACAACCGTGTGCGAGAACTGGAGAGCGAAGAACGTAGAGAAATAGTTAAAATACTGATTGCCTTTACCGACAATGTACGCCCCTTAGCCCCCGATATCCTACAATCGTACGACTTTTTGGGGTGGATCGATTTTATTCGAGCCAAAGCACGCTTTTCGCTCGACATCAACGCCATACGCCCTACAATGACTGATGCACAACTTATCAGCTGGAACAGGGCTACCCATCCCCTGCTGTACCTGTCGCACAAGAAACAAAACAAGACCGTAGTACCCCTCGATATTTGGCTCGAAGCCGATACCCGCCTGCTCATCATATCAGGACCCAATGCAGGTGGTAAATCAGTATGCCTCAAAACAGTAGGGCTATTGCAATACATGGTGCAATGCGGACTGCCCATCCCCGTAGCCGAAAGCTCGAAAGTGGGAATCTTCGATCATATATTTATCGATATAGGCGACGAGCAATCGATAGAAAACGACCTCAGTACGTACAGCTCGCACCTTACCAACATGAAATACTTTGTACGCAATTGCGATCACAAAACGATTTTGTTGATTGACGAATTTGGAGGGGGTACCGAGCCACAGATAGGCGGAGCTATTGCCGAATCGCTACTCAAACGCTTCAACGAGCGCGAGGCATTTGGCGTTATCACTACCCACTATCAGAATCTCAAACACTTTGCCAACGAACACAAGGGCGTGGTAAACGGTGCCATGCTCTATGACCGCCACATCATGCAACCCCTGTTTGCCCTATCCATAGGCAATCCAGGCAGTTCGTTTGCTATCGAAATAGCCCGCAAAATAGGTTTGCCCGAAGATGTAATAAACGATGCCTCGGAACTGGTCGGAAGCGACTACATCAACATGGATAAGTACCTGCAAGACATTGTGCGAGACAAGCGTTATTGGGAAAGTAAACGTCAAAACATCCGTCAGAAAGAAAAGAAGCTAGAAGAGGTTACCGAGAAATACGAAACCGACCTCACCGAGGTAGAAAAGCAACGCAAAGAGCTGATTCGCCAAGCCAAAGAAGAGGCACAACGCCTGTTGGCAGATGCGAATGCTAAAATAGAGAATACGATACGCACCATCAAAGAGGCTCAAGCCGACAAAGAAAAAACCAAAGAAGCTCGCCAAGCGTTAAGCCAATTCAAAGCCAATCTGGATGCTGTGGAGCATTTGGGAGACGACAAAATAGCCCGCAAAATACAAAAGCTTAAAGAGAAGGAGCAACAGAAACAAAACAAGGTAAAAGCCCCCAAAGAGCAAAAAACGGAAGCACTGCAAGTAGGCGATTATGTGCGTATGAAAGGGCAAACATCCGTAGGCGAGCTGATGGGTATGCAAGGCAAAAATGCCATTGTAGCCTTTGGCATGATAAAATCGACCGTAAAGCTCGATACCCTTGATAAGGTGAGCAAAAATCAGGTGAAACGAGAAACCGCCAAAAGCACCTTTGTAAGTAGCCAAACCAGCGATCAGATTTATGACAAAAAGCTAAACTTTAAACAAGAAATAGACGTGCGTGGCATGCGTGCCGACGAGGCTTTGCAAGCCGTGATGTACTTTATTGACGATGCTATACAAGTAAGCGTATCACGGGTACGCATCCTGCATGGCACAGGTACGGGTGCGTTGCGTCAGGTAATTAGAGACTACCTGCGTACGGTAAATGGGGTGAGTAACTACCAAGACGAGCATGTGCAGTTTGGCGGAGCTGGCATCACGGTTGTCGATTTTGATTAATTTCACCCCCCTCAGCGTATGTATCTAGTTGTAGCCTTGGTGGTGTGGAATGCTTTTGTTTTGTTGATGTATGCACAAGACAAACGTAAGGCAAAAAGGGGGCAATACAGAATCAGCGAACAGAAGCTGTTACTGGCAGCCTTTTTCTTTGGTTCGGCAGGAGCTTTTGCAGGGATGAGCCTGTTTCGGCACAAAACTAAACATCTTAAATTCAAGATACTAATCCCCCTGTTTTTACTGATACATGCTGTACTTATCTATTTTTTAAGTCCTTATTTGTTTGTATTTCTGCTCGGAAGCTAGGCAAACACGCACAAAAAGATTATACCTAGAGCCTGTTTTAAATTTTAGATAAAAGGTTATTTAGATTATTTTACTCGAAAACACTTTCTTTTTCTATCTTCTAAACTGCTACTAGGTTTATTCTTCTTTAACACGTACATTTTGGGGTATCAGATAAGCATCAAGAAATATTTTCTTTTCCGAAAAGATACTAGTGTCACTTAGACTAATAAATCCGTCATGTATAAAATAAATACGAATAAATGCACTTTTTGGTATAGATACTTTATAAGTGCCGTCATGAGAGGTTTTGACATAAATAGTATCAAAACCCAAATACTCATCATAATTTTGAAATCCATGATCATCCTCAAATCGATAATTAAAAACCTTGACATTTACATCTCCCAAAGTTTTTTTTGTTTTTAGGTCATATACAAAACCTGAAATTATCACATCATTTGTATCTGTCTGACTTCGAAAAAAGCAAATACAATAAAATAAAAAGATTAAAACGATCATTAATATAGGTACTAAAACCCAAAACAGTTTATTATTTATGAAATTCATCAATTCTCTCATTTATTTTGTTTTGTATATGATTTCCTGCATCGTCTTGAATTGTAGTATGAGTAGTACCCTGCACATAAATATTTTGTCCTTTTGCCTCACCCTCTGAAGAATGAGGATATCCCCTAGAACCGAGGATGTTACTTGAGGATTGAGATCCAGCATTTGAATTTCCTAATGACTTTTAATTTACACAATGTTTTGGAAAACTGTCTTTTTGAAATTCCCTGCCTATACATAATTCCAAAATATCAGATCCTATAAACGATTAATCAATATAAACTCTAGTTGCTAAAAAATACATCTTCTTCCCTTATAGGATTAGTTTTTAAATTGATTTTTTATTTATAAATACAAGATTATAAACATATTAAATCAAAATGAATAAAAATTATGCAACCGACTTAACCGATAACCAGTGGCAATTTATAGAAAAAGTTTTATTACCACAAGAACGTAAACGCAAACATGAATTAGCAGAGATATGGAATGCCATTTTTTATTTGGTAAGAAGCACTTGTCAATGGCGTATGTTGCCAAAAGAATACCCCAAATGGGAATTGGTTTATTACTATGTTTCGAAAATGGTCTAACTACCATAAATTTGATTTACTGGCAAGTAAGCTGTGGGAATCGGTTAGGATTAGGCGAGGACAGAAACCAGAAGCCTCTTTGGGAATTTATTGATAGTCAAAGCGTAAAATGGAGCAACAATAAAGCTTTGAATGGAATTGATGGTAACAAAAAAGTAAAAGGTATCAAACGTCATGTTGTAGTTGATAAAAATGGTTTTTTGATAGCCGTAATGATTACGGTAGCTAATATCAATGACAACAAAACCGCAATGCTTCTTATGTGCGTTCTTGAAGAGCTTTGCTCTTCTATAAAAACCAGTATTGCAGACGGTAGATACAGAGGTTAATTGGCTGATAATATTAGAAATACATTTGGCTATATTTTACAAGTAGTCATTAGCAACTATAAAAGTAGGGCTTCAGACCTATTAAAAAACGTTGAGCCCTTGAGAGAACATTTGCTTGGCTGGATTATAACAGAAGGTTGTGTCGAAATTATGAAACGACTTTTGATTCTGCCGAAGAAATAGTCAAAATTGCTTCTATAAAATTATTGTTGAATAAAATTTAAACAGGCTCTTAAAAAAAGATTTTCTTTTGCAAGTATCGTCTAAAAACGCTATTATTGTATTCTATGGGGTATCGATTAAGTAATTGTCTAAATTTTAGTCGTTTCATTTAAAAATGTTAGCATGCTTAACGCTCAACGAGAACCAAGTTCGAATTATAATGGTCACTGTTTTTAATATCTTTAGATTTAAACAGGCTCTAAACAAAAAACAAGATGAAAAAAACCTTACTTCTCATTACGCTTAACATTCTCAGCCTTAGCCTTATTTTTGCTTTTCCGATGCGAGATTGCACAATCGTGCAGGGTTATCATCACAAAATATCGGGTACAGACATTGATTATGGATCGCATGTAAAAACTGCAACAAAAGCAATGATTGTAAGGAGTGCCAAAGAACGCCAAGTGATGGAATGGCAAAGTGATGCTCTGCCCAAAACATTGAAATCGGAAGTAAATTTTGTTTTCACAGCCGCTACCTCCAACATGTATTTAGGAGGAGTTTCTCCCGAATTTGTACTCTATGCCAATGATAAAAAAATAGCAACATTTCAGATTCCACACCATCAAGGATGGTCGGTAAAGGGCAATGATAAATCGACACTCACATTCGAGCAAGTAAGCCAAAACGGTAGTGGCGATCGATTTGGATATATGTATCTCACAATGCCATCCAATCCGCTTGGCAAAGAAAAACCTGTAACCTTCAGAATAGAAAATACGGAAGGTGGTAGTAATAGCTGGGTGATGATTTTTCAGGCACCCATCCAACAGGGTGTTACTGCCATAGCTACAGCAGGTATACTCAAAAGCAATGGCAAGCAAGTTGTAGACATTGATTACTCGCATTTTGGAATGCCGACAAAAGCCGAAATAGAATTGGGAAATACCAAGTTGCAACAAAACGTACAATTGGGGATAAATAAGATTAAATTATACATAGACCCTGCTAAAAAAGAATACAACGACATCGTTACAGTAACTACAGCTGAAGGCTCTGCCACAACACCCCTTGTTCTAAAACCAACCAAAGAATGGTCTGTTAATTTTGTACAACATAGCCACACCGACATTGGTTATACACGGGCTCAGCACGAGATACTATCGGAGCATTTACGCTTTATCGATTATGCACTCGACTATTGCGATATGACAGACAGTTATCCCGTTGATGCACAATTTAGGTGGACATGCGAAGCCTCATGGGCAGTGAGTGAATATTTGCGTACACGCCCCGTGAAACAAATTGAACGCTTGAAACGAAGGATAAACGAAGGGCGTATAGAGGTTACTGCCATGTACTTCAACTACGACGAACTGCCTGGTGAGCAAGAATTGGCATACTCGCTTTACCCAATCAAGCAATTTAAAGACGCAGGCATAAACGTGCAACTGGCAATGCAAAACGATGTGAATGGCATTGCATGGAATTTGAGTGAATTGTTTCCCGACTTGGGCGTTAAATATGTAACAATGGGTACGCATGGACATAAGGCACTCATCTCGTTCGATACGCCCACTGCCTTCTGGTGGATTTCGCCTTCGGGTAAAGCAACACTCACTTACAGAGCCGAACATTATCACCACGGAAACAAACTAAATGTAGAGAAAGGTAATTTCGAAAATTTCGAATCTCAAATGCTCGAATATCTATATACGCTTGAACAAAAAAACTACCCATACGATATTGCTTCCATCCAGTACTCAGGCTATTTGACCGACAATTCGCCACCATCCATAGCTGGTTCGACAATGATTAAGCTGTGGAACGAGAAATATGCTTTCCCCAAATTGCGGCAAGCTGTGGCATCGGAATTTATGGTAGATATTGAAAAAAGATATGGTAATACACTACAACGCTACCAAGCTGCATGGCCCGACTGGTGGACCGATGGTTTTGGTTCAGCTGCACGTGAAGTGTCGATGGCTCGGTTCACTCAAACCGACCTGATAGCCAATCAGATAGCACTATCCACAAGCAAATTGCTAGGTTCGGAAATTGCCACATCGGTGAACCTCGAAATCAATGAGGCAAACAAGGCCTTGTTGTTTTTTGGCGAACATACATTTGGTTTTCATAACAGTGTACGTGATCCGTTTGGGAAAGAGACTATGGAACAACGTGCGCATAAAGGAGCGTATGCTTGGGAGTCGTATCGACGTTCTCGACCAATTGGCGAGACGGCATGGGGGCTTCTGCAAGATTATATCCATAGAGATAAAAGGTATGCCAGCATTGCAGTATTCAACCCGATGAATTGGGCTTACTCTGGACAAACCATCATCTACGCCGATCACGAAGTGATACCTTCGGACAAGCTAGTAACAATAAGCGATAAGGATGGTAAACCAATCAAAATGCAACGTTTGCGTACCTATGCCGATGCTAGTTATTGGACTTTGTGGGTAGACACTATTTCGCCATTAAGCTTAACGAGTTACAACATCAATGTAACGGATACACCACGTATGACCATAGAACGCAAGCTGAGCGAGAACCAAGTGATAGACAACCCTTGGTATCGTATAACAATGGATATTAAAAGAGGCGTGATAAGTGAATGGTTTGACAAAGAATTAAATATGAATCTTTTATCAACAAACTCGATGTGGAAGTTGGGCGAACTGATATATGAACGAGATGATGTAAGGGGGGCTTTAGACGCATTCAGACCGGGCAAGTTTGAGCGCGTTACACCCACCGATATTACTTACCTTGGCATGACCAAAGGCGATATATGGGATACGTATACATTTACAGGAACGAGTGCTGCAGGGATGGACACAAACAATTTTAGTTTCGAAATAAGGGTTTACAAAACATCTAAGCAAATCAATTTTAATTATAAATTGAAAAAGAAACTTGTTACTGCTCCCGAAGCCCTCTATGTTGCATTTCCATTTGAGTTGGAGAATGGAAAAATATTTTTTGACGTAGCGGGTGGTGTTATCGAAGCTGGTGTAGATCAAATACCTGGATCGTCTAATGACTGGAATAATGTGCAAAACTTTGCATCGGTACGATCACCTAAAGGACAGATAGTTATGGGAAGCCCCGAAGTGCCTATGATGCAATTTGGAAATATCAACCTCGGACGATTCAAACCCGATTCTAAACCCGAAACCAATCACATCTTTTCGTGGCCCATGAATAACTATTGGGTAACAAATTTTAATGCCGATCAGCATGGGGAGTTTGAATGGAATTATTATATGACTTCATCTAAAGACAACTCAATAGCAAAGGCTACTAAATTTGCTTGGGATAATAGAATCCCTCTTCAATCTCGCATATTCTCGGCAGGAGTTTCTAATAATATACAACAACCAAGTGGTTCGATAATAACTATTGATGAACACAATATCCTGATCGTGAACATGTCGCCACAAATGAACGAAAATGCAATTGTAGTGCAACTACGTGAAATAGCAGGGATTGATAGCCCGATTAGCATATCATCGAAATATCAACCTAGCATGAAGGTGTATAACTGCGATGCAAATGGCAAAATAATGGATTCGAAAAAAATAGACATCAAGGGGAAAGAAACAAAGTTTATAAAATTGGTACTTGACTAATTTTAGAAGAAAACATTATTGGGTTTGTCTACTAACAACACAAGCCCAATAACATTTCGCCCCTCCTTATTTAACTAAAAATAGACATTATTCAACACAATTTTAGTTAAAAATGTTAACGCATGCCGTTTTATATGTTGGGATAAACAAATATTTACTAGCTTAGCACCGAAACGGTAATTAAATATAGGTAATCTTGCATCTTCTGTGCATGTACTCAGGTTTTAAACTGATGTTTTTTTATTAACACAAAAAACTTATACCTAATATGAGACCCAATTTATCAAATTTCGATTTCAGAGATTCTATACAGAAAAAGGCAATTAAGATTTCTCTACGCAACAAGATTTACCATTACCACATCGTGCCTATTGCACTGGCTGTACTAAGTATTCTGTTTTGTATATCGACAGTCGATTTGTACAGAGTCAACCCCTATTACGCTAATTATTTATTTATCGCATCCTTATTCTTTATGGGCATTAGCATCAGGTTGTTTATCAATCAGTCCAAAGCACTCAAGTTTCAGGTATTAGATATACAATGTAGCCCAACTCAATTTTACGATACACTAGCCCGTAGCAGTGTTGATATGGAATGGATTATCGATATACATGACGATAATTATGTACAAGCGTATGGTAAAAAAGGAGGACGCGATTGGAGTTTTTCCGAATTAATCATTATTATAAACAACCCGAATGAGGGTAAGGTATACATCAATAGTATCCCCAACCCCAACGAAATAAACAGTGTATCGTGGCTATACGACCGTCACTACAAAGTAAATGTAAAGTCGTTTATTGCCAACCTTGAGAAAGAAACAGGAATAGACCTGTCGTGCCGAAGCACGCACATACCTGTAGAAAAAAAGGTACAAGAGGCTATATAATAAAAAGACGGAGGGCTAAAAAAAGCTCTCCGTCTTGTATACTAATCATTCGACTCAATCGTTTCGGTAAGGAATACGCTTCGATTCGCAAAACTCGATAATCTTACTTTTTACAGATTTCAAATCATTATATTTCAGTTCGCTTATATCTACTTGATATGCTTTACCATTGGTTTCTGTAAATTTGAGGTAGCTTATACCCAAGCCCACTTCTTTTATATCGATCCAGTGTGCAGTATATACCGATTTTAGATTTACCATATTAACATATATTGATTCAGAATCTACCCTAAATATTGGCTTTGATACCCACAACGTAACCGCTAGTATCTGTATCACACCCAATATCAAGGCTGTTAGTGCCAAATAAAATTCGATTGATAACGTATTAGCCAACGCCAACAATACGCATTTATACATACCATACAAACTGATGTATGCACCAACGACCAGATAAAACAACTTCTGCGTTTTCGTATAACTGTAGTTTATTTCCAATTCGTTCATCTTACAATAGTGTATTAATTTTTTTTTCGACAACAAATATACATAATATACGGCATGAAAACATGTACTGCCGATACGATTTTGTTGGACTAAAAAGTTACCTACTGAAAAATACCCAAAAATTAAAAAGAGATATAACCATAATACCGAAAATATTTCATTAATTTGTATTATTGGAATATTTAGAAGTGTTTTTCTAATCTAACTTACGTTATTATGAATGAGAATCTAGACCCTGCATTGCAAGCAAACCTATCGGCTGTGGACAACGAAAATGTAAACATCGAAACGAAAACCGATATAGAACTACAAACTATAGAGGAAGTGCAAGCAGAAGTAACAACTAACACTCAGTTGCCAACACACCAATTGTTGACAAAAGAGGAAATTATTGCTCGGCTAAAAGAACTGTCTACACAGCCTATTGTGCCCACACGTGCCGATGTGGATAGCCTGAAGCATTCGTTCTTTAAATTAAAGTCGGCAGAAAACGAAGCTCTCAAAGAACGCTTTTTGGCTGATGGTGGCAGTGAATCCGACTTTGCACATCCAATAGATTCGCTTGAAGAAACATTCAAAACACTACTAAATACAATAAAAGAGAAAAGAGCAAAAGCCATTGCTGACGAAGATAAGCTGAAGGAAGAAAATCTGAAAAAGAAATTGGCTGTAATAGAAGCCATAAGAGGCTTGACTGAAAGCACCGACGACTTCAATAAACTATACAAAGAGTTTAAAGAACTACAGCAACAGTGGAACGAAATAAAACACGTACCCATTGCCAAAGTAAATGAACTGTGGAAGGCATATCAGATGCAATCTGAAAAATTCTATGACATCATAAAAATAAACAATGAGTTTAGAGATTATGATTTCAAGAAAAACTTGGAGCTAAAAAACTCAATTATAGAAGCTGTTGAAAAACTACAAGAAGAATCGGATATTGTATCCGCATTTCATCAGTTGCAAAACTTCCACCATCAATGGAGGGAAATAGGACCTGTGTCGAAAGAGATAAGAGATGAGGTTTGGGAAAAGTTTAAAGCGGCATCTACCGAAATAAACAAAAAACACCAAACTCACTTTGAAACGATGAAAGGGCAAGAAGAGAATAACTTGACCGAAAAAACATTGATATGCGAAGCTCTAAAGGCGATTGACTATAGTGCATTAAACACCTTCAAAGAGTGGGACGATAAAAACAAAGAGGTACTGGCACATCAAGCGAAATGGAAAACGATTGGCTTTGTTCCTAAAAAATACAACAATCAGATTTTTGAAGAATACAGAGCTTTGTGCGACACGTTCTTCGAGAAGAAAGCCATATTTTTCAAGAATCAGCGCGACAGGATGGAGGAAAATCTCAACCTAAAAAAGGCTTTGTGCGAAAAAGCTGAGGCATTGAAAGATAGTACTGATTGGAAAAAAACGACGGACGAGATGATCGTCATCCAGAAAGAATGGAAAAAAATAGGCCCTGTACCTCACAAACATTCAGACGTTGTTTGGAAACAGTTTGTAGCAGCATGCGACTACTTTTTTGAGCAAAAAAACAAAAACACCTCGTCTCAAAAAACCGAGGAGACTGAAAACCTGCTAAAGAAAAAAGACTTGCTTCTAAAAATCGAAGCCCTCTCGGAAGTTGCAGATCCAAATGAGGCAATGAATACATTACGCTCGTTGATGGACGAGTGGCATGCCATTGGTTTTGTTCCATTCAAAGAAAAGGATAAAATATACCACGAGTATCAGGGTGCTTTGGACAAGCAATTTGAACGCTTGAAGATGGACAAATCGGAACGTAGACTACAATCGTTCAAATCCAATATGGATGATCTGTCGAAAGCCGAAAACCCAAGAAACAAACTCTTCAGAGAAAGGGAACGATTGATGCACCATTTGAACAAGGTGAAGCAAGATTTGCAAACCTACGAAAACAATATGGGATTTTTATCGGTATCAAAAGGTGCTAGCGGAAGCGGATTGTTTAAAGAAATGGAGCATAAGATTCAAGATTTAAGAAACGAACTCGAATTGATCGCCAAAAAAGTGGAAGCGATTGACCAAAATCTTAAAGAAATAGAATAACCAGACTGCAAATCTGTATCTCTCTTATACAAATGGGATAAACAATCTGAAAACGCTTGTTTATCCCATTTTTGCTTTTACCAGACTATACTATCAAGAACATACTATTTAGGTTATCAAATTACAAAACATACCAAATAATACTTAGAATATGAATAAAAAAGTATTTGAACATGTCTATAAGCACCCGCTTATTGACGATAAAGAGCTGATCCTGATTATGAATGTCCATGAAAAAGTAAATGTTAAAAAAGGTGCTTTTATTATAAAAGAGGGACAGACTGCCAACGAATATCTTATTGTTGAAAGTGGTTTGATGCGCTCATTTGTATACAGCTGCAAAGGAGACGATATAACCACCAATTTTTTTACAGTCAACGAAATTGTGATCGAAGTATCGGCACTGTTTGAGCGTATACCTACAAAAGAAAGTATTCAGGCATTGACCGATTGCATTTGCTATCAAATCAATTTCGATGTTTTTAAAGAACTCTTTCATTCACTTGATGGCTTTAGAGAATGGGGTAAAGTATGGCTTTCGGGCAATTTGTTTCATTTCAAGCAACGGTCTGTATCTATGATTGCCTATTCGGCTTCGGAGCGTTACTTAATGCTTTCGAAAGAAAAACCTCAAACCATCCAATATGCTCCACTCAAAACCATTGCTTCGTATTTGGGAATAACCGATACATCGTTAAGCCGAATCCGAAAATCACTTGTGAAAGCAGGTGAACAAAAGCTATCTTAGACTTGACTACACTACTTTTTGGTGTAATAATAATTCATTCCTTAATATTTCTTGTCATATGACAAGAAATATTAAGGAATCTTATTCTAATTTTGTACTCAGTAAATAAAAGATTTAGGTATCGTACAGAAAAGCTCGCTCTGATTATAATAAACTAATATCTAGGTATAGTAGAGTGAACTTCAAAAATGAAAAAGAATGATTATCTGCATTTCCTTAGTGCTTATGGCGGTTATCCTATTCACACTCTTCAAAGCTAGCCAGCTAACAGAGCTGAAAATAGAAACAGAGATTACGGTCAACGCTGCTCTTGACAGCGTGTTTATGCTAGTGGCAGACCAAAGGCATTTTTACAAATGGTCGCCCTTTTTATACAAAAATCCGCAGTTGAAATACGAGATCAAAGGGGCAGGTGCAATGGTGGGTACACAACTGCATTGGATTGGTGATGAAACTAATAGAGACATTGGCTATCAAGAAATCATAAAATTAGACAGTCCCCTATTTATCTCTATCAAATGTGATGTTAAAAAGCCATTCACCTCCCAATCGGTTTTCAATTATACCTTCTCAGGCAATAGTAGATCAGCTACAGTAAAACAGAGTTTCGAGATGAAATCTTCTTTGAGAAGTGCTGTTTTTTTGTGGATTTTAGGTGCTAAATCGGATATTGAGACTACCAATGAGTTGGGGCTTGAATTATTGAGGAAAGTATTGGAAGAACCCTAATTTATCAATAATGAAGGGTTTTGGTGTAGACTCTTCGGAATAATAGACAAATCGCCAAAACATAGATACTATTGATTAAAGTTCGATAGATATCGATAGGTGTTATATATCAACTATTTAAATGGTCTTATGACTATTAGCAAGCCCGTTTACTTAATACCAAAATAGATATTGACATCTCTGTAAACCTAAACTTATTATATTTGTTATAATGTAAGTGAAAAATATTATTTTCAATTTAATAAATTTATTATAATGAGCAAAATAGCAATTATATACGGAACGTCAAGCGGTGCTACTGAATCGGTAGCTGCCAAATTTAAGAAAGCACTCCCTACAGCTGATGTGTTTGATGTAGCACGTTTGTCAGTTGACAAAATAGAGGGTTACGATTTTCTTCTTTTAGGTGCATCTACAACAGGATATGGCGATTTGCAAAGCGACTGGGAAGAGTTTCTTCCTCAGTTTAGCAACATCAACTTTGCGGGCAAGAAAGTAGCTCTTTTTGGTTTAGGTGATAGTTCTTCGTATGCCGATACTTTTTGTAATGGCATCTCGGAGATATACAAAGCCATCAAAGACAATGCCGAGATAGTAGGTGCAGTATCTACTGATGGTTATACATACGATGCTTCGGAGTCGGTAGTAGACGGCAAATTTATTGGTTTAGCTTTGGACGATGATAATGAGTTTGACCAAACGGACGAGCGTATTGCCAACTGGTTAGAAGATTTAAAACAATACATCTAATTTATTGGTCGATAGTTGTGATGCTGGCAAGATGTTCTTTAGCATCGTACATACAATCGAAAATTGTTTGAGCCACTGATTGACATAATTTACTGATTGATATGACAACTAAAAACCCCGAAGGATTGAATCCGCTCGGGGTTTTCTTTGCTTATAGAACTACCTTAATCGTTATAAGTAGGCAAAACAGAGAACTGCTTGGAGTATCTCATCATTTGCTCTACATAATTTTCGGTATATAAAATCTTCACATCTATTAGTTTACCTGCATCGTCTTTTACTAGGTCAAACACAGGGTTTACGAATCCTTTATACGGTTTTAGATTTAGGTTTTTGTAACGGCTTAGCACCTCATTGTGCAGGCTAGGGTCTACCTTTACGGCATAGTTTTCGACTAATGCTTTGGCTGCTGCTAGGTCTCCTTCTGACTTGATACGTTGTATCTCGCCCAAAAACTGTCCAAATAGCTTACGTAGCTTGACATAATCGTTTACAACAACGTATGTCTTGCCATCTCGTTGTTTAAATTCGACTACATTCTCTGTTTTGCCTTTTTCATACACCCATCGGGCTATTAATTGCCGGTTACGCATATGTGATTCTTCTACATCTTTACCTGCATCGATACGGGTAAGCTGTGTCATCAACCCATTCATCATAAATTTATAATACTCGGCTTTGTATGCCTCGGCATCGGGTATTATTTTCAGTTCTACCAATTTAGGGTCGGCTACATAATACAGACCAAAGAGATCGGCACGTGTTTCTTCGATCGTAGACCCATACGATTTTAAGGCATCTGGATCTACACCCGGCATCAACTGCCCCGATCCATGTCCCAATATCTCATGCAAATCGGTATGTAACACATCGGTTACAAAACCATATTTGTGCAACAAGTCCAACTCGGTTTTAGACCATACAAACTCGTCGCTAAATCCGCTATGCTCCGCAGCTTTGTCATATGCCTCCATGATGTTCTCGATAGTTACCGATTTTGAGCCATAGTCTTTACGTATCCAGTTAGAGTTAGGTAGATTGACACCAATGGGGGTAGATGGATAGCAATCGCCTCCCAATTGGGCTACGGTGATTACTTTGGCTACAATACCTTTTACCTTTTCTTTGCGAAAACGAGGCTCTACTGGCGAGTTGTTCTCGAACCATTGTGCATTGTTGCTTATAATCTCGGTACGCTTGGTGGCTTCTTCGTTTTTGAAGTTTACGATCGACTCCCAACTGGCTTTCATGCCCAATGGGTCGCCGTAACTTTCGGTAAACCCATTCACAAAGTCTATTCTCGACAGGGTGTCTTGCACCCATGCAATTGCATATTGATCAAAAGTTTTAAGATCGCCAGATGTATAAAACGAGATAAGCAGGTCTATGACTTTCTTTTGTGCATCGTTTTCGGCTACTGCTT
The DNA here is from genome assembly GCA_039799165.1 of Bacteroidota bacterium. Lineage (GTDB taxonomy): Bacteria > Bacteroidota > Bacteroidia > Bacteroidales > Dysgonomonadaceae > Dysgonomonas_A. The sequence goes on along the minus strand of JBDLTH010000080.1, from coordinate 33,951 downwards.
TGGCTTTGTTCAGCCATCCTATTACACGCTGAATAGCAGGATCGTATACTCCCCCTACTTTCCATACTTTTTCGACCAACACTCCGTTTTGTTTGACTAAACGACTGTTCATCCCAAACATGATGGGGGTAGAATCGTTCGGGTTTTTCATTTTAGCATAAAAGGTTTCTACCTCTTTTTGGCTTACACCGTCTCCGTAATAGTTATTGGCTGATGTTTTTATCAAGTCTACTCCTGCTGCCTGATTTACTTTCTTGGGCATTACAGAGGGGTTGAACATAATGGGTACGATCATTCCCAAAAAATCGTCGGTGGACTGGTTATCTTTGGTAGGCACAAGCTCTTCGGTTAATAACCTCACTTGCTCCTCGAAAAAGTCGACCGAAAATTCGGGCAAAAATTTATCTTCGCCATAGTGATGGTGTATACCATTCGAAAACCATACTCGTTTAAGATAGATTTCTAATGCTTTAAATTCTTTATCGTTAGGATCTCCCGTATAATTTTCGTAAATCGCTTCCAATGTGCGACGTATTGCCAAGTTGTAGCGGTTGTTTTGGTCAAACAAAATATCTCGTCCTTCTATGGCTGCCTGCGACAGGTAATAGATCATCTCTTTTTGTTGCAAACTGAGCAACTCGAATTGAGGTACTTTATAACGCAATATTTGCAAATCGGCAAATGCATCTACTTCATACACAAAATCGTCGGTGGGCGAAGCTGCCGTTTGCGAAGCTTTATCGCTTGCTCCACCGCAACTTGTCAACATCATTGACAGTCCTGTCATTGTCATTACAATCGTTTTTTTCATTGGTTTAGTTAAAAATAGTACAAGTTATCTATACTACAAATATAGAACCTACCCTCCAAAAACACGAGGGCTGATTCTATATTTATATTATTTTTTTTGGACTGACTAAGGTACGCAAAAAATATTTATCCTCGCAACACGAACAGAGGGGTATCACTTTGCAACAACATTTTACGGGATACACTTGGACGAAACAGGCGGGTAAAAATGTTTCTTTTGGCTGTAGTAAGGGCTATTAAATCGATCTGTGAGTTTGTCACAAATTCGTCTAACGCAAGTACAACATCATCGCCGGCAATTAGCTTATAGTCGATATTGACATGGGGATATTCTTTTTTGAAGTATGCTTGTATTCCCTCTAACTTTATCACCGTCCATTCGTCGGTTTTCTTCTCTTTGATGTGTGTCATATAAATTTTGACTGGACAGTTCTTGAAAAACTCCACCATAACAGCAAACGAGAGTAGATCGCGCTGGCTAAAGTTGGTTAGAAACGAAATAGTCTTGACTTGTTTGAAATCGTAAAACGAGGTTTTATCGGGTATTGCCAACAAGGGTATGCCTACCATCTCTATTACCTCGGCAGTAACGCTTCCTATGAGGTCTGCACTTTTCTGATCTTTGCCTCGTGTACCCATCACAATGAGTGCTGGCTTGTACTCTTGGGCAAAGGACACAATCTCCTCTTCGGGCAAGCCTTCTTTCAGGACATACGAGTAGTTGACGGAGGGAAACTCTCCACTTGCTATTTTCTGATCGATCGTATTGCACAGTTTTTTTATATCTTCGTTTACTCGCTCTACAATACGTTGAAACTCGGCCTCCTCTTTTCCTTGATAGGCAAAAGCTTCTGACATTGGCAGTGCCGTGGGGTAATAGGGATTGAAGTATACATTTAGTATTTTGACTTTGCCGTTGATTTCCTTGGCTAAGTTGAAAGCGATACGACATGCTTTGAGTGAATATTCAGAAAAATCGACAGGTACCAGTATGCGTTTACGTCCATCATCGGTACGGTAGGTCTCTGGTTCGTCGTAACTAAATAGATTGCGACTTTCGAGTATATTGAGGGCTTTGGACAGATCGGATTCGTGTATACGCAAACGCATACCTGTGATGTGATCAGAATTGTCTTCAATAATGGTTTCGACAATAACCTCTATTTGCTCAGCATTGAGAACTGCCTTCAGAATCTGGGCTTTTTCTTGTGTGTGAATGGCTAGTGTAACTAATTTATCACTCATAAATAAATCATTTTTTGTCTGTGTCTAATAGTTGTAGTGCTAAATCTAAAATTGAAACATCGTCGAGAACAACGATTCCTCCATCGGGCCCTGGCTCGATATGAATGCCGCAACTTTGCCCATCTGCATAACTATGCCCACCAAAATAATTTCGAACTGTTTCGTCTGATAAGTGTAATTCTTTTGCTATTTGATGAATACTTCCATCGGGCAAACGATCTTTGATTTTACGAAGTTCATTATACGTTATTGTTCTTGTCATAATGAATAATAATTAGATGGTTAACACTAAGTTTGTTGGTTTAAAGTTATGAAATAACTTCAATAAAGCAAACGAAAACCAAATATAAAATTCAATATGCTGACAAGAATGATGAGTAAGATGATGCTTAGAATTGAAAATGTGAGTATTTGCCCTCTTTCTTGACTATAGAAGGGTAGTTTTGATAGGCGTGTTGATTGTCTTAGAAAGTGAACTCGACCATACTGAAATATAGTGTATACTATATATCCTAAGATTGCACCTAACAGCATACCTCCTAGGACATCGGAGATAAAATGCACGCCTAGATAGATGCGTGAATAGCAGGTGATGGTAGCCCATGTAAATAGCGTTACTGTGAGCCAACGATACTTAAGCAACAACGAAAAAAAGACTGCCGCACCAAAGCCATTGGCTGCATGTGCGGATACAAAGCCAAAGCGACCACCTCGATAGTCGTTTACAATGTCTACCATATCTTTAAAATCGGGGTGATGTGTGGGTCTATATCGCTCGAATAAGGTTTTGATGACTCCTGCCGACACTTGGTCGCACAATATAAAGAGTAAGGCGGTACATAAAACAACCCAAAGTGCATACTGCCATTTGATTTTATAGACTAGTACGCCCAAAGCGACTAGTGCTAGAGGAATCCACGTAAGCTTGTTACTGTAAATCCACATGAAACTATCCCAGAAAATATTATCTGAGCCATTCATCAAAAAAAATAAATCGCGCTCGTAAGGCAATATTTGCTCTACTATTTCATGTGCTGTGTTAAGTAACATATCTTCAAATTATTTCTATTTTATCTTTCTGTATCCAGCCGATGCTTCCATTGGCTATTTCAATCTCACACCAGCTACCATCGGTTTTGTTTACTGATACTTTTGTGCCTGCATGTAAAATAAATAGTTCTTTGGACGAACTACTGGGTGAGCTAGCAACGGGTACCGAGCCTTCCATAACAATGGCGGTATTGCGATTTTTGATTTTTGATTTTTGATTAACCGCAAATATATTGGTAAATATAAGTGATGCTAGTAGAACTAGTCCTGCATAGAATCCTGTTTTTTTTAATGCTCGTATAGGGGCAAAGAAAAACAGAAATAAACAGCCTATAAACAGCACAAAGAACACGACTGACAACGTGGCCCAACTATTGGACGGTTGGAGGTTTTGAAGCCCCTCGAACCAAATTTTCAGAAAAAAATTATCGGCCGTCAGTATCTTGTCTTCGATACGAGTTTGTGTGTACTCGATATTGTGCCGAATGTCGGCATCGCCTGGGTCGTATAGCAAGGCTCGCTCATAATTGAGCATTGCTTTTGCCAATTCGCCATCCCTGAAGTAGGCATTGCCTAGGTTGTAGTATAACTGAGCCGATGCCTCGCCCCGCTTGTTGGCTTGATCTATTTCGGCTTCGAGCAGTTCAATTGCCTTTCTGAAGTTTCCTTCTTGATATTGCAACTGGCTTTCGCCTCTCAGCTCTTCTATCTGTTGAGCTGTGGCCTCAATGATCTGCGTAGTATCGTTTACTTGACCTATTTTATCTTGTGCGTGTAAGCCTACTGTTGATAATAGAATACAAATCGATATAAACAACAATGGTTTTATACAAAGTTTCATTTTACTTAAACTATTTATTTTCAAGTATATTATCTTTTAATCTTGACATTTTCCATTTCGCCAATGGCTGTTACCGTATCTTGGTACAAATCGTTCATTGCCATACTCGATTCGGAGGGTGCATATTGTGCAAACTCGCAGGTATCGAGAATAGACATAAATTTAGTTGCCAACTGCGATCCAGCTCCGTATCGAGCAAGTTCTAGTTCCACATTGCTACGATTGAGCTGTGCCATGGGTATTGCCAACTTATCGCTCAGGTAGCCCCATGTAGCTCGCAAAAGCTCTTCGTAAAACTTGTCCTTCTGGTTAGCTTGTATATAGGCTTCGGCTTGTTTGAGTCGTTTTACTGCCATTCTGTTTGCACGCTTGGTTCTCAGCCCAATAACATCGGTATTTTGTTTCACTTGTTTTCGATAGAATACAAAACAGGCTATAAACAAAGCTGTAAGTATAATATACCACATATAATAGCTAAAGTTATTGATTGTAAAATCATTTACTTGCTCAAATTCGGTAATGCCTGTTTTTATATACCTGATGTCTCTATCTACAACCACATCGGTTTGAGCAAAGCTTGTTGCCGTATTATTTCCAGCATTAGGGTCTTTGGCTACTTGAATGGTATACTCGGGCGTAGTTAATGTTTTATACGAATTGGTTCGAGTATCGAAATACGGAATCTCGATAGGGGCAAGCTTGTATGTACCCTGATGGCGGGGTATAAACATATACTCAATAGTCTTCGTTCCACTCAAGCCACTGTCTGTAAACTTCAGATCGTTATCTATCTTGGGGTCATATAGCTCAAACTCTTTGGCTAAACCCAGCTCGGGGGTGCGTATCAACTTCATGTTGCCCGTACCTGCTATTTTGAGGACCAGAGTTATGGCGTCATTCGCCTTAACATCGGTAGCCGATAGCTGATGTGTCATCGAAAATGAGCCTACTCCATTCGAAAAATTGCTTGGCTTGCCCGCAGGTAGTTCGCTCACATTGATGGTTAGAGGTGCGGTAGTCATCGCCTTCTTGAGGTCAGTCATCACATGCTGAGGACCAAAGAACGTATCCTCTGTTTTTCCTGACCTAACACGGAATACCATTTCTAATTTGCCTGAGGGGATGGTTATTTGCCCCGACCGTTGTGGAAACAGGAGGGTGCGTTTGAGGTCAGCCACATTGTAGTTGCGCCCATTATAATGCTCAAACGACAACTGACGGGTGCTAGAAAGGGGTTCGTCTTCGACCATAAAGCCATCGAACTCGGGAAACTCTATTTTACCTATCTCCTTTACATCGAGGATGGTATAAAACCGAAAAACAACTACAAAGGCTTCTTGCTCACGTACACGTGTTTTGGATACAATGGCTCTGATAAACGCATCCGAAGCTTTGATGTTGGCTGCATTAGATGACGATGGTGATGTTTGTTGTTGTGCTTGACCTGTTTGATTATTGGGGTTGTTTTGTTGATTGTGAGCCGACTTGTCAGGAGGTAATACCTGTATCGTTAACCGATTGGAGGTATAGCTTTTACCATCGACACTGATTGTTGCCGCAGGTATATTGTACGTTCCTTGAGCTGTGGCTGATAGGGTGTATATATAGGATTCGGACGAGTTGGTACTTGCCTTACCATTCACAATACGGGTGCTATGGCTACTGGATAGGGCTGGACCATACAGTATCTCGAAACCATTGATAGTGGATGGTATTTGTATATTTTGACCTTGACCATTGCTCAATGTGTATAGTAGCCGAAAGGATTCTCCTTTTACTACTGCACTGGGGGCTGATGCCCTAAAAGATATTTCTTGAGCATCGAGGTTAACGACACTCAGAAGGAATACTAAGAAGTATACGTATTTTTGCATTTGACGCATAATATGTTTCGTATATTTTTGATGTGTTACACTTTTTATATTTATAATCTGACGGTTACGCTTCTACCCAATTACCGACCAAACCTGCATCGATGGTGAATGGCTGTATTGATAATTGTTTGTTGACTTCTTTTTTAATGTACATTGTTCCAAAAAATGTGTCGACCGTCTTGTCTGTACTTATATCAAATACAACTTGGATGCTACCGCCTGATAGGGTTGTTGTACCCGAGCGGTTGGGTGCCAAAATAATTTTGCAAAGGTCGACTACATAATATCGTTGTCCGTCAACTTCATCTACTGCTATATATCCATCATTAGGTATCCACTCTTGCAACACGTCAAAATTATCAAATTTAGGATGGTTTACCTTCGTGATGCCTTTTACATCTAATGTAGTATAGAGACGGTAGCTTACTTCGAACACGTGTGTGTCTTCTATTTTCAGTTTTCTCACCTCCGATTTTAGAAAAGCATCTTGATCTGAAATCTCACTGTCTGTATTTTGCTTCGACTTGCCTTTTTGGGCTTTCGATGGCTTTTTGTCTGATTGACTTGTTTGATATGCGTCTAATTCTGACACGTATTGATGTGCATCAGTATACTGGCAACCTAGTACCAACACGATCAATACCAACCAATATCGTTGTTGTATGTGCATATTATTATCTATATTACCAGTCCTTACCTTGTTTTCTATTCTGCTCGTTTTGTCTTTTACGCTCCTCAGCCTGCATTCTTTGTACACGTTCCTGTGTGCCTTTTTCGTCCTGCTCTATTGCTTTTAGCAATTGCTGAATATTGTCTTGCGACATTTGTTGTTGCTGATCTTGTTTCTGATCTTTGTTCTGATTCTGCTGATCTTTATTTTGGTCTTTCTTTTGGTCTTTCTTTTGATCCTTATCCTTGTTTTGGTCTTTGTTCTGATCCTTATTTTGATCCTTATTCTGGTCTTTATCTTGATCCTGCTTGTTCTGCTCGTTTTCTAGCATCTTTTTTGCTGCTGCTAAGTTGTAACGAGTCTGATCGTCATGGGGATTCAGCCGTAATGCACTTTTATAGGATTCTATCGATTCTTTCAACTTCTTTTTACTCAAAAACACGTTGCCTACATTGTGCAAAGCTTGGCTCATTTTGGTAGCATCTTTATTCTCTACGTTCAAATATTGTTCGTACAGTTTAAGAGCCTCATCTGTATTTCCTTGTTTATAATACGCATTGGCTAAGTTGTAAATACCTTCGGGTGATTTGGCATTCTCGCTCAAGGCTTTTTTGTAACTGGCTTCTGCCGAGTTGTATAGTTTTTCTTCATATAGTTTATTTCCCTCACGTATGCTCTTACGTACACCGCTCTGTGCCATCATATTGCATGATATGCACACCAATGCGATGATAATATATAATTGCTTCATATATGTAATCTGAATCATTTAAATAATCTGATGTTTTTGAATAGCTTGTTCTTTTTATCGAATACGCATACCTCTACTACTAATAAGATAAGCATAATCCATGCAAAAAACTGAAACTTCTCGTCATAATCCGAGTATTCAACGCCCTCGGTACTTTTTCGTTGTAGCTTATCCAGCTCGGCTTGCAAGCTTTTGAGTGCATTGTTCGAATTATCGGCACGCACATACATTCCATTTGCTGCTTGGGCTATTTGCTTACACATATCTTCGTTGAGTTTGGTTACAACGGGTACACCTGTTGCGTCTTTCTTCACATCGTTGCTATCTGCCGACAGGGGTATGGGTGCTCCTTCGGGCGATCCGATCCCCAAAACGTTGATCTGTATCTCTGCCGCTGCTGCTTTTTGTGCCATTTCTACGGCATTGTCTTCATGTCCCTCGCCATCGGTTATCAAAATAATCGACTTATCGACCTCTTTGTCGCTCGTGAAACTGTTCATCGATATATTGATTGCACTACCTATCACTGTACCTTGAACGGGTACTAGTGCAGGGTTGATGTTGTCGAGAAATATTTTTGCAGCATGTATATCGGAGGTCATGGGCAATTGTACGAAAGCTTCGCCAGCAAACACCACGATGGCCACTTTGTCGTTTTTGCGTTCGTCGATAATACGTGTCAATATCTGTTTTGCCTTAGACAGCCTGTCAGGGTTGATGTCTCGTGCCAGCATGGAGTTGGATACGTCGATGGCAATGACTAACTCGATGCCTTTTTTGTCCATCTTTTCTACTTTGGTGCCAAATTGAGGTCGTGCCAGTACAATAATACCAAATACGACGGCTGCAAACACCAACCAAAATTTGAGGTACGATCGTTTTAATGATAAGCCTTGCATCTGTCGCTTTACCAACTTGAGGTCTCCTAATTCTTTTACGGCTTTCAACTTGGATCTGTTGAGCAAGATGAATGCGACTACCATTAGGGGCAGAATAAACAGGAGGTATAAGTATTCGGGATTTGCAAATCGAAACATATCTTTGATTCTATTTTTTTAGAATTGCTTTCTTCTTTTATTTAATTGTATTTAGGGTATATTTCGTAACCATGTTCTGCGTAGCCCTATTTCGAGCAATAGCAAACCGATAGCCCACAGGGCATAGGGTAGGTACAACTCGCTTTTGCGGGTTACTCTATTTACATTGATTAGGTACTTTTCCATAGCATCTATTTCGGCATAAATCTGTTTTAAGCCTGTATTGTCTAAGGCTCTAAAATATTGTCCACCCGTAATATTTGCTATCTCGGTCAATGTTTTTTCGTCAATGTCGACAGGTACCATTTGCACACGCTCGCCAAAGGGTGTCATCACGGGCGATGGTGCCATGCCTTGCGTACCTACACCAATGGTATATACACGTATACCGTATTCTTTGGCTACTTCGGCGGCTGTAAGGGGGGCTATCTGCCCTCTGTTGTTAGATCCGTCAGTAAGTAAAATAACGATTCTCGATTTTGACTTACTGTCTTTCAGTCGGTTTACTGAGTTTGCTAAGCCTAGGCCTATTGCTGTACCGTCTTGGATGAGCTTTGGGTTTACACCATTGAGCAGATTGAGCAACACGCCATGGTCTATGGTGAGGGGTGCTTGTGTAAAGCTCTCGCCTGCAAATATCACCAAGCCTATCTTGTCTTGTTCTCGAGAGGATATAAATTCGGACGATAGTTTTTTAGCTGCTTCGAGCCTGTTGGGCTTAAAGTCTTGTGCAAGCATAGATCCTGATACGTCTAATGCAACTATGATGTCGATGCCTTCGGTGCTTGATGTTTCTAAGGTATTACTAGCTTGTGGTCGTGCTAACACTGCAACAACTAACACAATGATCACGATACGGATAATAAAAGGCATATGCCTAAGATGCACACGTAAGGTTTTGGGCATGGAACTAAATGCTCCTACGGACGATACTTTGAGGGAGGCTTGTACTTTTCTTAACTTGAAAATGTACCACACCACCAATGGCACAAGTAATATGAGTAGAAAGAAGTATTGAGGTTGTGCAAATTCCATGCGTTACTTATATTTTATATTTATTGATAGAGCTTGAATTGGTAGATCCACTGTCTTTGTTTTCAATAGTATCATTGAAACCTCTGTTTATAGTGATGTTATTGGTACTATCAATTCGACTGATGTTACTGATGCGATTGCTACTGCCTCCCGCAGATCGGTTACGATCTTCCTTGTCTGATGTGGGTTCGACCAAGCCGAGGGGTTTGGGTGCATAGGCTTGCAACTCTTCAGTAAGTTGGGGTGGTGTAGGCTTTGGCTCTTTCGACTGTGAAACAGGCTCTTGAGGGGACTGTTCTATGACTTTATTATCGGGTACTGCTACTTCATCAGGTGCATCAATCATCTGATTTTCGGGAATCGACCAATCAATAGGTTCATTGGGGTCATCATCGGCTCCCGTTTTCACGGTTGCTACTGGTGCAACAATACTCTCGACTGGTTTTTCTACGACTTCTTCTTTTTTGGTTTGATTTACAAACAAAATAGAATTGACGAGGCTTAAATCGTTTTCGTCGGACGAGGGTGTATATTTTGCAAACTTAACCAAATCGGCCGTTTTGAGAACTTGTCGCAAGCTGTCGGTCGAGGAATTAGCTTCTATATAATTTTCGATGATTGTCAAAATCTCGTCCGAGGTCATTTCAAAAGCAGTAACATAGAAGCGTTTTTCTACATATTGGCGCAATATATCGGTAACTTGTGTGTAGTATTCTTTTTGTCTGCCTTGACTCCATATTTTTTCTGCTTTTACTTGATTCAGGGCATTGATGGCTAACACATGTGGAGGATCGACAACTGGAGGGGTAAAGAAATAGCCTCTTGCTTGTTTTTGTTTATATATATAGATACCATAGATACCGGCTATGATGAGTAACAGTAGTGATAGTATTGCCAAGCCTAGTAGCAAATAGTCTTGCCACAAGACATCGGGGGTCTGTACATTTTTGACATCGTACACACCCATTTTTTCCAAATTCAAAGAGTCGGTCTCTGCTTTTGTGATCTCCTCCAAGTACGATTTTGTTACATCGGTAAGCATGGGTGATGTTACTTTCAGCTCAAAGGGGTTGGATTGTATTGCTTCTGCTCCATCCATCACCAGCATATAGGGTATTTGGTAAAAAGCCGAATCGAAAGAACTGACCACATAGTGCTGTGTTATCGTGATTGCATCATTAACATATGCGGTGTCGGCTTTGGGCATGCTAATAATTTCGATACCAGTAATCAATGTATCTTGATATACAGGCATAGTCAGTTTTCGCCCTTTGGGTGCTACCACTTCTAGGCTTATGGTCGATTGTTGCCCTATGGCTATTTCGACAGGCTGTATTGTAACCTTTGCTGTTGCCTTTTGGGCAATGACTGTAAATTGTAGTATCGAAATACAAATCAACGATATAGTTAGTATTAACTTTTTGCTCAACATAAATCTTTTTATCCTATTATTTTATCCTATCTCTGAGTTCATCTTCGGCCATAAGCCTATTGTCATCTCATATAATTTCGTTTCTGAAATAGTGCCAACAGGGTTTTCACATAATCCTGATCGGTAGTCATCGACACATTGTCTACCCTACTTTTGGTAAATGCTTGTTGCACATCAAGCTGTTGTTTCATATAATGTTTGGAGTAATGCTCACGCACCTGCTTAGATGAGGTGTCTATCCACTCTTCTTCGCCTGTTTCGGCATCCATCAACTTCATCAAACCCACGGCTGGCAGTTCGGTATCGAGCTTGTCGTATATCTGAAGTGCAACGAGGTCGTGCTTGCGATTGGCTATGGTAAGGGCATTATCGAAGTCATATACATCAATAAAGTCGGATATTAAAAAGGCGGTACATCTTTTTTTGATTGCATTAGTCAGAAACTTCAATGCTTTAGCCATATCCGTTTGCTTGTTGTCAGGTTTAAAATCTATCAGCTCACGTATAATGTACAGTATATGTTTTTTCCCTTTCTTTGGGGGTATAAATTTCTCTATTTTGTTGGTAAAAAATATGACCCCTATTTTATCATTGTTCTGAATGGCAGAGAAAGCCAAAGTCGCCGCCATCTCGGTTACGATATCTCGTTTGGTTGCATTTTGCGTACCAAAGTCAAGGCTTCCCGACACGTCTATCATGAGCATAACGGTCATCTCACGCTCTTCTTCAAACACCTTGATAAAGGGTTTATTGTAGCGGGCGGTAACGTTCCAGTCAATATCTCGGATATCGTCTCCATACTGGTATTCACGCACTTCGGAGAAGGCCATCCCTCTACCTTTAAACGCTGAGTGATATTGCCCTGCAAATATATTGCGAGACAATCCTCTGGTTTTTATTTCTATCTGGCGTACTTTCTTTAATAATTCGCTCGTTTCCATACTTCAACAGTTATCGGTATACCAATCAACAGCTACCGACTGATAGCTGTTGATTGGTATACCGATTTTTTTTTCAAGGAACTTCTACCTTGTTTAGTATTTCGCTGATGATTTCTTCGGATGTTGTATTGCTGGCTTCGGCTTCGTACGTAAGACCGATACGATGACGCAAAACGTCGTAACATACGGCTCTCACATCTTCGGGTATTACGTAGCCTCGGCGTTTGATGAAGGCATAGGCTCGGGCGGCTAATGCTAGGCTGATACTTGCACGAGGCGATGCTCCAAAACCAATCAGGCTTTTTAATGATGCCAAACCATTGTCGGCAGGAAAACGTGTTGCAAAAACAATGTCAACAATATATCGTTCTATTTTTTCGTCCAAGTATACATCGCTTACTACTTTGCGTGCATCTAGTATTTCGTCTGCCTTGAGTACTGGCTTGAGGGTTTCGTAACTACCACTTATGTTTTGACGAAGGATCAATTTTTCTTCCTCCTTGTTGGGGTAGTTGATTATTACCTTCAACATAAAACGGTCTACTTGTGCCTCGGGCAAGGGGTATGTACCTTCTTGTTCAATGGGGTTTTGGGTAGCCATTACCAAAAATGGCTTGGGCAATAACAACGTGCTTTCGCCAATGGTTACTTGACGCTCTTGCATGGCCTCGAGCAACGCACTTTGTACTTTGGCTGGTGCACGGTTGATCTCGTCAGCCAATACGAAATTAGAAAAGATGGGTCCTTTTTTAACAACAAATTCTTCTCTTTTTTGGCTATATATCATTGTACCTACAACGTCGGCAGGGAGTAAGTCTGGGGTAAATTGAATTCGATGATAATCGGCTTCGACTAAGGATGCTAGTGTTTTTATAGCCAATGTTTTTGCTAATCCCGGAACACCTTCTAATAAGATATGACCATCTGACAAGAGACCAATCAAAAGTGATTCGACTAGATGTTTTTGTCCTATAATCACCTTATCCATTCCTTGGATTATCATATCAACGAACGCACTTTTGTTTTGAATTCGTTCGTTTAATTCTCGAATATCTATCTGAGCCATAAAATAGAATATATTATATTAGTTATATTATCTCTGTTGGTAGTGAAACAAAATCATAGATGTTAAATCTTAGATTAAAGATTTTGTCGTTAAAAAAAGTTTAGCATATTCAAACGTAAGTTTCACCATTCGTATCTCGTCTACCATATCACTTGGATGTGGATACACGAAGTTACAAAGATAGCATTTTCATTTTATATCATACACAAGTATGAGATAATGACGACACTAATAATACTTAATCTGATATTATACCAAAACCGTACACAACCGCTACAACAGAACTATCTGGCTCTAAAAAAGGCACTTACTGTTCACGTTTCAAATCTTAATAATAAATAATAGGGGTGCGAAACGGTGATCTGGTTTTTCCGAATAATTTACATTCTCAAAAAAACATGTAAGACATAATTTCGTATATTTGTGTCGTTTTCGTGAAAGTTATGGAATGGAATAAAAACATCTAATATATTTATATAAATAAAAACAGATATGATAACAATTGACAAATTCAACTTTGCTGGTAAAAAGGCCTTTGTACGGGTTGACTTCAATGTGCCTCTTGATGCTAACTTTAACATCACTGACGACACGCGTATTCGTGCTGCACTGCCTACTCTTAAGAAAATTATTGCTGATGGTGGTAGCCCTATTATTTCATCGCACCTAGGTCGCCCTAAAGGCGTTGAAGACAAATACTCGCTGAAGCATATCCTTGCTCATGTCAGCAAACTACTTGGTGTAGATGTACAATTTGCAAGTGATTGTGCTGGCGAAGAGGCGGCTATGAAGGCTGCTGCACTGCAACCTGGCGAAGCTCTATTGTTAGAAAACCTACGTTTTTATGCTGAAGAGGAGGGTAAACCTCGTGGACTGGCTGAAGATGCTTCGGACGATGATAAAGCTGCTGCTAAAAAAGTAATCAAAGAGAAGCAAAAAGATTTTACCAAAACGCTGGCTTCGTATGCTGATGTGTATGTAAATGACGCCTTTGGTACGGCACATCGTGCACATGCGTCTACGGCTCTTATTGCGGATAGTTTTGATGCTGATCACAAAATGTTTGGTTATCTATTGCAACGTGAAATAGATGCTGTTGAGAAAATAATGAAAGAGCCTGCACGTCCATTCACTGCTATCATTGGTGGGTCGAAGGTGTCGTCGAAAATAGATATTATCGAAAACTTGTTGAACAAGGTTGATAATCTGATTATAGGTGGCGGTATGGCATTTACCTTTATCAAAGCCGAAGGAGGCAAAATCGGTAATTCGCTTTGCGAAGACGACAAGCTAGAGTTGGCTAAAGAAATTATAGCTAAAGCGAAAGCAAACAACGTGAAATTGGTTATTGCTAGCGATGCTAAATTGGGCGACAGCTTTAGCAATGATGCTAAATCTCAATTTACGCAAGCTACAGAGATACCTGACGGATGGTCGGGCTTTGACATTGGCCCTGCTGGCGAAAAAGAATTTTCGGATGTTATCAAAGCGTCTAAAACTATTCTATGGAATGGTCCAGTGGGCGTATTCGAATTCGAAAACTTTGCTCATGGATCTAAAGTAGTTGCCGAAGCTATTGCCGATGCTACTAAACATGGTGCATTCTCGCTTGTTGGTGGTGGCGACTCGGTAGCTTGTGTAAACAAATTTGAGTTGGCTGACGATGTATCTTATGTATCAACCGGTGGTGGAGCGTTGCTTGAGTTTATCGAAGGCAAGGTACTTCCTGGTATCAAAGCGATCAGAGGATATTAATTATCTTAAAGTATAGAACCAAAAAGAGAATATCCGCATGGGTATTCTCTTTTTTTATACTATTAACTAAAACGATTTATTTTTTCCATCCGCTTGACCCGAGGTATCACCAATCGGTCTTCGATAAATGTATGTGCTGCCAATTCTTCTTCTGACATATATAGTTCGAGCAAGATATTAGTCATCAACGACTGGTCTTTGATTCCAGAAACATACTTCATCAAGATACGCTTGAGGTCTGTCAATTTTTCTTCGATATCGTTGTGTCGCTCCTCAAAGATATCGATGGAATAGGCATCTTGAGAGGTACTGCTTAGCAAGGATCGGACATACGGAAAAACGGTATTGTCTTCATACTTCATATGCTCGTAAATTTCGCCCATATACTGGTCGAAAAAATTAAGCACTAATCCCTCAATATCTTTTTCGTTATCGTCAAATATTAATTTCAGCTTACGCCGTATATTGGGCAAACGATCTTCTAAAAAATAGGTATGCGAACATTTTAGATAATACAGAAAAGGCTCTAAGGGTAGATCATCAAATGCTTGCTGCACTTCTAACTTGCTCTTGTTGGAGTGAAAACTTGCTAAAAACACGAAACAGTCTACATCAAAACCATATTGTTCGCAAACTACCTCTACACTTTTGTCTCCAAAGCCCAGTGTAAAATGTAGACGTGTAAGCAAAAGCAAGAGTTTATAATCGGCATCTATCAGATCCGACATTTTCATCCCTTTGGTATAATTGATTGTTATATTGCTCATAGTTTTATCTCTGTTATGTCTACCAATTTATTTAATATAGCATATATCGTAAGCCCCGACACGCTATGAATTTCTAACTTACGACCAATGTTGCGTCGATGGGTTATTGCGGTATGGATAGATATATTATGATATTCGGCAACTTCTTTGTTGCTCATTCCTTTTACTACACTTATCAGAATTTCCTTCTCTCGATCGCTCAACTCCTCGTGATCGTTTATTTTTTCTGTATCTCGCTCTAAACATCCTGTCAACACTTCTGCAATCTTCGACTCTGAGTCATTGATGCGTACTACGCCATCGTACGATTGATAAAATCGCTCGTCGATCAAGTTATACACCAAGGCTATTACGGCAATGCTTTTGTCAAGCGTCAATTGATGCTTCACATCTCCTTTGTGCGTATGCCCCAATAGCATGGGGTTTATAAGTACGGCATCGGGATTGAGTATGTTGATCTGATATTTAATATCCTCCAGCTCTTTTAGCTCTACAACTTTAGATACTGTTGGCAATTGAGAGAGTGCATAAACCAATCCTTTTCTGATGATGTAAGACGTTTCGGCTACTGCCAGAACTTTACCCATATTACCTATTCGTTTGTTTCTTATATAGAATGATTCTGTATAAGTGCAAAGTACGCAAAATATACTGAGCCTCACAAATGTTTGGTGCCATGATACCAAAATAAATAAAATTATTAACACTGCTACTATGTACGCCTGCTTATGCTTATAGAGTACCACAAAAAAGTTGTTTTCTGTGGTACTCTGTATGGTAATTACCTCCTACTGAAAACTGTAAATCTAGTTAGGATCGCACTCCATATTTAAAATAAGCCATGGGATTGATGAGGTATGTAGTAAGCTTAAATCGAGATAACATTATGCACAAGCCTACAATAGCCATGGCTATTGCCATTTCTAAGACAAAGGGTACTTGCCATTGGTTATAGGATACTATTGCATGGTATATGGGGTATACGAATATGGGATGCAAGATAAGTATCTGAAAGCTTTTGCTGCCATATTTGTGATAGGTATCGGGCCATAGGCTGAATATGGCAGCACTACATGCAAGGGCTATTAGGTAAAACGACAGGCGTGCTACGATGCCTACATATACGCTCGGATACCAAGAGAAAGGCGATTCGCCAAATATGGTATTTGAAGACTGCTGATACAAATCTTTTGACAGTAAATAGATTGTCAACAGTGCTACTATTGACAGTATAGCTATCGAGATTGTTTTGGATAAATGCTGCACTTTGTCTAAAACAGATTTAGGGCATAAATATCCTAAGTAAAAGAGGGGGAAGAATACAAATATGCGTGAATTAGGTATAACGGTGTCGCTAAATCCGAGGGCTAACGACACAATCAGAGCCACAGACATACTATATACAGTGGGTACTTTGTACTTTACGATAAGGAAAATCAGGGTTCGCCATATTATCAACCCCCATACAAACCAAAGGACGGAAACGGGTACAAAGAAAAAATCGATGTAGCTGAAATCGCCTGCTCCCATAAGATGATTTATAAAAGATGGGAAGGAATAGACTATCTGAAATACTGCATATGTAAGTAACAGACTTAGCGTAGTTCTCTTGTACTTAACCCAGTTTATTTTTTTTGCTTGATACCCTGATATCATTATAAACATGGGCATGACAAATGTTGATACAAACAAGGATAGGAAGAGACTGAAATCACTGGATAGGCGAATTACATGGGCAAATACAACCCAGAAGATTAAAAATAATTTAATCGAATCAAAATGTTTATTTCCGTTCATTATTAACTTTTTTACTAAAACAATTATCTTTTTACATGTAGTACAAGTCTGTATGAGAACTAATTTTATAGGACACTATAAAACCTATATCATAGTTTATTCTTTATTTATCAGCTTGATAGATTATATGATGAAGATCTAAGACACATCCATTCACACCCATACAGAGTGTGTATAGCCTAAATGTGATCGCATAGGTTTGTTGGTTAGAAAAAATTCAATGTACCCCAAAACATTAATTCATGAAAACCCTTATCAAATCTTAGATTTGCTCAATACCTTCAACACTTTTTCTTATTCACATGTTTTAGAATCAATCTCGCCTAAACAAAACTTAGATCGATTCAATATATTTTCCTGTTTTTATTTTTTTTATTAAAATAATTCTAATTTTTCACTGCTTATGTTAAATTTTTAATGCGATTTAATTACAAAACGATGCTACTAAATTTATCCTCAATGCATTATTCTATTGTATAAGACATCTTGCGTTCTATTACAATTGAACTACCTTCATCCACACTAATTACGGGTAATTACATTGCTTTGCCCCTAGCAACAATACAAACTTAAAAAAAAATAAAAGTAAATCCAAAATTTAAATTTATAAAAAATATCTATGTTTAAGTTTACTCAAAAAAAATAACATCTATTGTTTCGCGTACTTTACAATACATGTTCCCCAAAACAAAACTTAATCGATTTAAAATGTTTGCCTTCCCTTTTCTTACTTGTATTAAATTAGAAAGAGACCAATCTCAAAAAATGAGATCGTCTCTTTCTAAAAAAAAACGATTAACATTTTAGAATTTACTTAAATACTATTCAGTAAATCTAATTTTCCTTCATTTATCAGTTTTATAATCAACTCGCCAAACAAGGTGTTTTGCCATGCAAACCATTCACGGGTAAATTTGGTAGCATCGTCTTTATGAAACGACTCGTGCATAAAACCTGTTCCTGCATCGGTACTCATCAGCATTTTGATGCAGTCTTTTATTTCCTGATCGTTGTTGCTCGTAAATGCCTTCATCATAATACTCATGGGCCATACCATATCGTAACCAATATGGGGTCCGCCTATTCCCTCACCTGCTTTTCCTTTGAAGAAGTAGGGGTTATCTTCGCTCCACACAAAGCGACGTGTGTTTTGATAAATAGGATCGGAAGCATCTACTAGTTTGAGATAGGTCAACGACAACAAGCTAGGTACATTGGCATCGTCCATCAATAACTGATTGCCAAATCCATCAACTTCGAATGCATATATCTTTCCGTATTTTGGATGGTTATATACAGCATATTGCTTTAAGGCGGCTTCTACCTCATTTGCCAAAGCTACGCATTGCCGTGCCAAGTTTTTATTATTCTTCACCTTAGTCAATATCTCAGATGCTTCACGCAACGAGGCTACTGCAAAAAAGTTGGATGGTATTAAAAACTGAAAGGTGGTAGCATCGTCCGAAGGGCGAAATGCGGATGCAATAAGCCCAACTGGTTTTACGGGATTACCCAATCCTGCATTGGACATCGTGTCTAACTGACGGGCTGTTTCACGCAAAAACTGATAGGGTCCTACGCTGTCTTTGCGTTGTTGCTCTTTAAATGTTTGCAAAACAAGCTCCATCGCACGCACCCAGTCGGCAGTAAACACTGACGAGTCGCCAGTTACTTTCCAGTATTCGTAAGCCAAGCGTATGGTATAGCAAAGCGAGTCTATTTCCCATTTACGCTCATATACTTCGGGCCTCATTTGGGTCATATCGGTCATCCATTGCCCTCCTACTGCTCCATCGTTGAAGGCATTTGCATAGGGATCGATAAGGATTGATTTAGTGTGTCTGTGGATAACTCCTGCCAACATCTTCCGTAGTTTCAAATCTCCCTTTGCCAATTGCACATAAGGCCATACTTGTGCACCCGAATCTCTCAACCACATAGCGTGGATATCGCCCGTGTACACAAAGGTATCGTCTCGCCCATCTTGTTTACGATAATGCACTGTGGTGTCGAGGGTGTTTGGAAAGCAGTTTTCGAACATCCACGCCAAACGTGCATTGGTTAGTTGTTTCTTTATCTTGACTATCATAGCCTCTACCGAGTCTGATTTAAACAAACGATCGGTTACTTTGGGGCGTTGTGAGACATACACCTTCGTATTATCGTTGGCTGTTTGCACAACAGATCCATTACTATCGCCCAAGTTAGCGGCTTTTAACTGGGCAGTTGTAGACATTGCCGCCAGCAAACATAGACTTAGCGTACTTTTTTGAAGTGTTCTTTTACGATTCATAGCTATTTCGTTAGTATTAGTTGAAGCTCTAGCCAAATAAGCTCTACTTTTGTTATTTGGCTATTTTATACGAAGATAATACAGAAATAAGAATTATAAACATATGGATCTATTTTTATTCACAAAAGCAAAATATCGTTTTCGATAATAGTCGCAAAACACACAAACAATATCTTATCCCGAAATTTAACACATAATTATTTTATTTATTGACCATCTGTTGGTAAAATCAAACTTAAACCGATACTTAAAGTGATTTGATATACACAAATAGACAATGATTGACTAAGATAATCAGGTAATTTTGAGACTTGATTTAAAGATTGTTTTAATTACGAGGTCTGTCAACAGCTAATTTTAAAAAGATTTGGTTATCTTTTATTAACTCTCAAATTAGGTCTTGTCCAAGTTGAAACTAAAATTCAATTTGTACTATTTTTTGTTTTTTATTGCGGAAAATAGAAATATGATTAGTAAAGCCAATACACAATATTTCTTAAAAAGTTAAATCTTATGAGTGTGAAAAAGTTTTTTTTAGCGTTATCTAGTGTTCTATGTTCTTCATTCATGTATGCACAAATGGGTATAAATACACAAACACCAAAGTCTACATTGCATATAGAGGCATCAAATACGGATGCTAGTACAGCAGAGGGGATTATAGCCCCTAATTTGACAAGAGCTCAGGTTATATCAAAAGACCCTGTTTATACAATTAGTCAAAAAGGAGCAATTGTATACATTACAGACTTGTCAGGAATCTTAACAACGAAGACCGAAAAAATAACTACTATTGGTTATTATTATTTCGATGGATCTGAATGGACTTCTTTTGGTGGTTCAGGCACCAATCCTTGGTTTATACAAGGTACTGGGAATGTTGCAACAAACGTTTCACAGAGAATTTATCAAATGGGTGGGGTTAATATTGGTACTACAGTAGTGGATAGTAGTGCTGTGTTAAATATCAGATCGTCTGACAAAGGCATACTATTTCCCCAGCTAACTACTGCTCAACGTGATAATATCAAAAATCCTACGGTAGGTCTGACTATCCAAAATTCAGATAATAATTGTATAGAACAATACCGAAATGAATCTGATCGCTGGTACAATCTATGCTCTAGGACTATTTCGGGAGTTGGTACAGGTACCTTATCTTGCAACAACATTATTGTCAATGGTCCTAGATTAAGACTTGGCGAAGGTGTGCCCACTGGTCATATTATATCTATTCCTTACAAAAACGGAAATGGTGGAGCATACTCTCAACAAACCTTTACTTCTACTGGTGCTACTGGGTTAAAGGCGATTTTACCTGCTGGTAACTATAATGTAGGAGATGGTACACTCGTATTTTATATAACAGGTACACCTACAAGTTCTGGTACAGCTAATTTTGCTATCACTGCAGGAAAAGCAACATGTAGTTTTCAACTCGAAGTTGTGAATACAATATTTGCGACCAATTGCGACAATCAATTAGGGTTGAATACGCCAAGCTTACCTCTATCAACAACATTGAATATTGGTGGCTCTATTGTTAATGTAAGTAAGAAAACAAGTTCAACACCAGGGGCAATTGGCGTTAATCCTGACAGAGGGTTTTGTGGTTCTTCATTACCCAATGATGGCTCTCCTGTGCGTATTGGACGTTCTAGTGCTGCCGCTATTTCGAGTATTACATTAATTTTTTCAAAACCTGTAAATAATGTTTCAATTATTAGCAACTGGTATTATACTAACGACTCTCATAGTGTATCTACCAACTCTGCTGGCACTATCACTCCAATAAACATTCTGTCAGACTGTTTGGCTAATTTTGCTATTACAGGGTCAGGAACTTCTCGTGTAAATATTAGATGCACTTCTGGTGTTAACAACAAGGGGCTAACATATGTTGTAAATGCAACAAAACCGTATACCGAAGTAACGATATCAAATATCAATGGGATTGACTCAAACGCTGATGATATTATTGTTGCTTTTGCGGCATGTGATGCATATGTAGCTTATTGAAATACTATTATAACAAAAGAGGGGTTGGATCTATTGCAATAATAGATCTAACTCTTGTTATTGCTATTCAGATATTCTGCAAGAAAGCAATACAGATAAATAAAAATCTTATTTTTACTCACAAATTCTATATATACTACATTAGAAAATCAGAATTTTGATTTCGATTATCAAAAGAAAACAAATATCAAAATCCGAAAATCAAATTTTCATTTTTATCATTTTTTCTTAAGAGCAACTAAACCCGAACACCAAACCTTAATCGTTATTTTTAATCGCCAGCACACACATAAAGACAGTAGTTGGATTAAATAATCAAGTATTTTTGCAAAAGAATTTAAGGGGTTGTTTTAAAACAAAGTATATCAATAGCTAATTGTAATAAAGATTTGGTTATCTTAAAAACTCTCTCTATTAAATCCTGTGCAAGTTAAAGATAAAATTTGACTTGCACTATTTTCCCAAAAAATCACCTAAGTAACTTAAAAGAAAAAACAAACCTAGGAATGATCAAAGATCCAAATAATATAGCTGAAATAATATATATGTTTTCTTAAAGATTCAATTTTATGAGAGTGAAAAAGTTTTTTTTAGTATTTTCTTGTATTGTATGTGCTTCATTGATGCATGCACAGGTAGGTATAAATACAGAGACCCCTAATGCTTCTGCATTGGTGGATATGGTTAGTACAGATAAAGGTTTGCTAGCACCTAGAGTAAATCTTACTTCGAATACGTTCGATTTAGATGGCATCCCTGGTCAAGCAGAAGGATTATTTGTATACAACATTGGAGCAGGCATGGCCAAAGGGTATTACTTTTGGAATGGTGTTGAGTGGAGATCTATCGATGAATCGTCGTCCTCACTTCCTGAGATCGAATCATTACCAGCTAACTCTTCTACACTAGAACCTACTCAGTTTAAGGCAGGGATAGCCTACAAAGGGATATTAAGAGTTTATTACACTGGTGGTAATGGTGGTAAATATGGATTGGGAAGCCCGATAGCTTCTAGTGGAAATACGGGTCTTACAGCTACTCTAAAACCTGGCAAACTTGAGTATGGTAGTGGCTACCTAATATATGATGTAGTTGGTACTCCTATTGCCAGCTCACCCACAGCTGCTAAATTTGTTATACGCTTTGGCTCTACCACAGAACGAGTTAGGCTAGTTACGGTAGGTGATATAGTTAGTGCAGATATTAAAAACATTGCAACCTTAGGAACTCTGGTAGCGACGTCTGAAAATACAGCAAATGGATTCCACAGAGTGATAACAACGCCTGACGGAAAGTTTTCAGTACGTGTATTTGTACCTAACAACTCCCAACTTCAAGCTGCAGATATTCAGATCAGAAGTAATAGTGGTACTCCAACACTTATGTGGAATTCTATCTTTGGATGGCCTGGAGGTATCTCTGCTCAGGCAACGAATGCATTTAGACTTCCTCTAGTTGACATGTGGTACGGTAACAATGGGGATAATGCTGTAGCTGTGAGCACAAATGCAAATGCTGCTTGGGGAGACCCTGATGTATATTACAATGCTCCAGAGCAACGCTCGTATATGTGGACTACAACCGATGTTAATGATAAGACAAGTTATGTTCTTTCGTTTATGATGGGTGCACCTAGTCCTTCATTATTAGCTAATGCCACGAATGTAGCTCAAACTAAAGCATTCTTAAAAATAGAGCAAATTAATTCTCCTGAATAGTTTGACTATTTTCAGATATTCTTGTTCATAAAAAAACAAAAAGAGTTGGATATATATATATCCAACTCTTTTTGTTTTTCGTATTACTCAGCTCTAGCTCTTTGGCAAAAACTGCACTAAGAAATCATCGATAAGTCGATGTTGTTCATTAAAAAAACCACTCCGGACAGTAGCCCCACTCTGAGATATTAAAGTTCCATAGTCTTTCAAATCATCCAAAGCATCTCGGTACATACGTGTTACTTTTTTGCTTCGAGTAGTCGCATAATTCATACCAAACATTTTAGAGAAAGCAAAGCTCAAATCTTGACTGTCAAAATATCCAAATGTTGAGTCAATATTAATATCAGTTAGATAAACTGAAACTTTTGCTCCATTTTTATACGTTCCCGATGCTACAATGCCTTCAAACTCATCAATCATTTTGTGCAGTTCATCCCTTATCAAGTCAATATCTACTTGATCTACAAGCCCGAGAAGAATAAAATGTTTTAGATCTCTCAAATAGAACTCACACATTTTGTCGGAAAGAATCAGCGTAGTATTGATTTGCCTAAGTTGAACCAAAAAAACTTCTGCTAGCTCATAGAGCTCTGCGGGCATAATGGTCTGAGAAAATTTACTTTTGTTTATCTCCAAGCCCCTATTCTCGTGATGCCATTTAAAGTACCGAAACTTGGATAATGAATTATACTTCAGAACTAATGAAAGCGGTATACCCGATCCTACAAAATGCAAATGAGATGAAACATCTTTCAGATAAGGACTTAAATCACTCACTCCCATTGTGATGTAATCGACATATGCTTCTTCGCCTAATAACTTTGAAGCTTTACTAATTTTGAAGTGAAACTCTTCGCTATTTTGAAAGTTTAATTCATCAAGCGAGATATCCAATTTTTGAGCCAACAATACAGCCTCAGGATAGGAGAAAATGACATCTCCTCTCAATCTTCTATAAATAGCTTCTTTACTTAAGGATAATATGTCCTCTATAGTTTCAACAACAGACCCCCTTATTTTACTTTTTACTTTATCGATGAAAAGCGTGTTTACTTCATTCAAATTCATTATTCAAAAATTTACAAGACAAAGTCAATGTATTAAACCTAATAATATTACAACGAATAAAGGTATACATAATTGTCCAATAATTCCTTGCTTTTAGAGAACAAAATGATGATAAAAAAACCATTTTCAAATCTCTTCATCCCATTTGTGAATACGAATAACCGAAATACCTTTTTGCAAAAAAAGAGAGTTGGGATAAGACACCTCTTCACCATCGCGTGTTCGCAAAATAGTGTAAAAAGTCAATATATCCTCAACAAGTGCCTCAAATGGCATATCCTTATCCAGAATCCGAATATAATCACCAACCTTAAACGGTGCTGTAAAAAATATAATAATACCTGCCGTTACATTACTCAATATAGACCATTGTGCAAATAATGCAACACCAATAACAGCAAATATAGAGGATAATGCCACCAACAAGTTTCGAGGATCAACACCCCAAATAATAATAACACCTATAATGAACACAAGGTTGATGCAAATCGAGAATATACGCCGAATCTGATTTGTTCTATTATCAAATTTTACGCTTACACCAACATATTTACGAATTATTTTACGTACAATAAATTTCACTACGGGCAGTGTAAGAATCAACACACCTGTAGCAATTATCTGAATAAAATATTTTTCCATCTTACATTTCTAAATACTAAAAAGGACAGATCGAAACAATCTGCCCTTCTATTATCTCTTGTCTTATTTTATGAATTCGCCTTCAAGGGCGTATATTGTCTGCTCTTCAGCTCTTTATCTAACGTATAAATACCAAAACCGTTGTCTTGAATCATCTCTAAACTATCGATGTATTCTTTTGCTGTTTCTTCTTCCTCTACCTGCTCATCTACAAACCATTGCAACATAGATACTGTTGCATAATCTTTTTCGTCATTACCCAACGTTACCAAATTACTAATCATCGATGTTACCAGTTTTTCGTGTGCCAACGCATTTTTAAACGCATCAAGGGTATTCTTCCATTTATGAGGAACTTTGTCAATAGGGCTAATCGTTACCGTACCTCCACGTGCAATGATATAATCAAATAAT
Organism: Bacteroidota bacterium; assembly: GCA_039799165.1. Classification (GTDB taxonomy): domain Bacteria; phylum Bacteroidota; class Bacteroidia; order Bacteroidales; family Dysgonomonadaceae; genus Dysgonomonas_A. The sequence goes on along the minus strand of JBDLTH010000080.1, from coordinate 8,723 downwards.
TTCATTGCATGATCTTTCTCTTCTAATGCTTGCACTTTGAACCAGTTAGCAAAACCATTCTTGCCGTCCTTTGCAAAATATGCTGACATTGACAAATATAAATAGCTAGACCAAAATTCGGCATTTATCTGGTTGTTCAACGCTTCTTCTACTTTTTTACTTAACATAACAATTCTATTTTCTAGTTAATAATGAACACAAAACTGTACTTAGATACAAGCACAAATATACAATTATAATAAGACATAAAATGGTAAACACGAAGCTTTTTACAAATACGCAACATCCGTTTTTATTAAAACTACCAACTGCGACCAGCTCCGCCACCGCCAAAGCTTCCACCACCGCCACCGCCAAAGCTGCCGCCTCGTGATCCTCTCGAAAATCCACCACCAAAGCTTCTGCTACTACTTCGGGAACTACCTCTACTCGAAAGTCCACCACCAAACGAGCCTGTACCACTATTGTTATTACCACCACCTATCTTATTCATAAAATAAATAAACAAGATTATGAGCACAATACCTAATAATATATCAGATGCACTAATACTATTATCCTCAGATGGATCTGCCTCAAACTGCCCTGCTAGATAATCTATCATAACCAAAACTGCCGACTTGGCTCCACCGTAATAATCGTCTTCTCGAAAGTGAGGAATCATATAACCATCAATAATACGACCTATTCGGGCATCGTTCAATGTAGCCTCAAGGCCATATCCTACGGCTATAAAAACATCGCCTCTGCTGTTACCTCGTTTCGGTTTGATGAGGATGACAGCTCCATTATCTTTCGATTTCTGACCTACTTGCCATTGCTCGCCCAACCTGAACGCATAGTCTGAAACCGCATAACCTTGCAGATCATTGACGGTTACAACATAAATTTGGGTAGATGTAGAATCGTTATATGCACGCAACATCTGCTCCAATTCTTCACGCTCATTACTCCCAAATATACCCGCAAAGTCGTTTACCAAACGAGGTGGAGACATGGGGCTGGGGATATCTTGAGCATGGAGCAAGGATACAGCAAACACAAAAATGGTTACAACTAACTGCCGAAATAGTTTCATGTGCATTTTTTAAACTGAATGGATAAAACCGTAGCTTTAAAACTGAACTTGTGGGGCATTCTGGCTACTGGCATCGGCTTCGAAATAGCCTTTCTTCTCGAAACCAAACCAGCCTGACCATATGGTTTGAGGAAACTTGCGTATATATTGGTTATAATCTTTGACAACGTCATTGTACTTGTTACGCTCTACTGCAATGCGATTTTCAGTACCCGCAAGCTCGTCTTGCAATGCCATGAAGTTTTGGTTTGCCTTCAAGTCAGGGTATTGCTCTTGTACCATCATCAGTTTGCCCAAAGCCGTACTCAATTGTCCTTGTGCCTGCTGGTATTTTTGAATATTCTCGTCTGTCAAGTTATCAGCACTTAACGTTATCTGGGTAGCCTTAGCTCTAGCCTCAATAACGGCAGTCAAGGTCTGTTGTTCATGCGAAGCATAGCCTTTAACGGTATTAACCAAGTTAGGAATAAGATCGGCACGACGTTGGTACGCATTTTGAACTTGTCCCCACTGCGAAGAGGTTGACTCTTGCTTTTCGACCATCGTGTTATACGAACAGCTGGAAAAGAATACGGATACTAAAACTGCAAGTAAAAATGTAATTTTGAACGTTTTCATCGAATGAATCATTTTTTATTATCAAACTAAAGGAGATAAAAACGAGATGCCAAAACTCGTGAGCACGGTATCACGTATTATCAAGATGTAAAGATAAAAAAACCGGACATTTATACTGCCCGGCTTCTGTTATTTTTTTAATGTTTTCTCTATTTCTTCAATATCGTCTCTAAACGCCTTATCTACTTGCAATTGATCTTTGACCGTTTTGCAAGCATGCAACACCGTTGCATGGTTTTTCTTTCCTATAATCAATCCTATCTGGGCTAATGACAGTTCAGTATAAATTTTAGATAGATACATCGAAACTTGTCGAGCCTGTACAATCTCTCTCTTGCGAGATGCTGTTTGCAACAGTTCTGTTTTTATATTGAAGTGTTTACATACTGCCTCCGAAATGCTCTCGATGGTCAGTTTCTTTTTCTCAATCTTGCGTATTGCTTGACCTATTACACGTTTGGCTAAAGCTAAATCGACATCTTTATTATAGATTACAGAATAGGCCATCAACGATACAATCACACCTTCGAGGTCGCGCACATTTTCAGTTACGTTTTCGGCAATAAACTCAACCACATCGGATGGTATGGACAAGCCATCTTGCAAGATTTTGTTTTGCAAAATTCGAATTCGCAGATCATAATCTGGATTATCTAGTTTGGTTGTCAACCCCCACCTGAAACGTGTCAATAAACGATCTTCTACCCCTTGCAGCTCTGATGGAGCCTTGTCCGAAGTCAAAATCAACTGCTTATTGTTTTGGTGCAAATGATTGAATATGTGGAAAAACGTATTTTGTGTTTTCTCCAATCCAGTTAACTCTTGAATGTCATCTATTATCAATACATCTATGCCTTGATAGAAATTGATAAAATCGTTAACTGTATTGAATCGGGTAGCATCGGTATATTGTACCTTGAACAGGTGAGCTGATACGTACAACACTTTTTTCTGGGGCAGTTGTTCTAATATTTTTGAACCAATGGCATGACAGAGATGTGTTTTACCTACACCTGACATACCATGCAAAAACAAGGGATTGAATGCTGTCTTGCCTGGATTGGCAGCAATGGTTTCGCCAGCCGTGCGTGCCAATTTATTACTTACTCCTTCAAAAAAATTATCGAATGTGTATTTAGGATTTAGTTGTGAATCGAAATCAACTGCTACTGCCTTTTGAAAAGGGTTAGCTATTTTATTCGTGTTTTTAGGTGTAACCTTGTCTACACTTAACGATTTAGAATCGCCCCTGTAATCAACATGGGTGTTGGTGGTATTTTCTACCAAAATGCGATAGTTGAGTATCGTATCTTTACCTACTTCGCGATGCAAAGTCATACGCAAAAGATCAACAAACTTATCTTCTAGATATTCATAGAAGAACTGGCTTGGCACCTGAATAGTAAACACATTGTTGTCGAACGAATGTGGCACTATCGGGGAAAACCAAGTTTGAAATGTTATTTCAGATACATTATCTTTAATAACATGCAAACATTTATTCCATAAACTTAAAACATGATTGTTCATCTTAGAGCTAAAATTCTATTGATAAAAAGGGCTAAACTTTGGTAGTACAAAATTTCAAAAATTATTCGTATAAAACAAGTCTAAATAAATTTGGTTTTGAAACATAGAGTGTATACCTCTGAAAAGAAGCACCTTATAAAGACAAGCTCCCGCATTACTCAAACACTCTTAGTTTAGAGACAGTTACAACAAAGAGTCTAGATTAAACAATCCTAAATACGGCTTTAAATCCGTATTTAGGATTGTTTTTTATTTTATTTATTTAGAACCATTCTAAACAATCAAAACACTTTAACATTGATGTATTTTGATGGATTTTGTTTCACATCTTTCATCAACTGACCAGCTGTCCCGATGGTTACATTTAAGCTGTCATAAAGTCCCGTATCATTCAACAGAAGCCCCAACGAGTTTTCTTTGCTGTTCAACTTATTTGTCAACTGTTGCACGTTCTTCATGGTTGAATCAAGAGAATTGTAGGTCGTCTTAAAATCCATTGCTTTGAACTGTCCCGATACCGATGTAAAATCGGTGCTTATCCTATTCATATTGCTAGACAGCTTGAGCATATCTTTGCTTACCGCTGGCAATATCTGGTTCAGTTGCTTGGTTGCAAGAGCCAAATCGGAGGTTATTGCATTTACGTTTTGCAATGATTGAGCTAATGCTGGGTTGTTCATCAACACATTGAGACCAGTCAATATAGAATCAATCTTGGGTACAAGATTGGCTACCTGCGGAAGCATTCCTTGGCTAACAGTTTCCATCATGCCCAACTCTCTTACGCCTTCTATCTTATCATTTTCGGTATAAAATTCTTGTGATTGCAGATTGGGTTCGATGAGCAAACTACACGACCCCATCAACGAGCTAACCATCGTTATTTTACTCCCTTTGTGTATTTTTATTCCCTTGTTTAAAGTAAGCTGAACGTTAACTTTGCTTACATTCTCCTCGTCCAAGGTCATCGCAGACACCAATCCTACCTGAAACCCATTTATTTTAACTGGGCTAGACAATGTAAGGTCAGTTACATCATCAAATACAACTGTATACGAATTGGATGGTTTAAATATATTTACCCCTTTCAGAAAGTTAATACCGAAATAAAGTATAAATAAGGCGATGATAAACGCCAATCCAATTTTGGCTTCTTTACTGAACAATTTCTTCATAAACTATTTACTATTAAACAAACTCTCTTCTTATTTGACACGCACACCATTGCGAAATTTAATCACAAAAGCATCTTTAAATTTAGTGCGTACCTGTTTTTGCAAGCGTATGGCTTCGGTCTCGCTATATACCGATCCATACGTATATTTGTATACACCATTGTCTAGATATTCTTTGACAGGGCTCAATCCTTTAAATTTTTCTGAATTTGTTGACAAACGCTTGGTCGAAATACAAAACTGCACCCGATACTCTAAAGCATTGTTCGCCTTTTGTTCCGATACTGCTTTCGAGTTATTCCTTGGCTTATCTATAACAGGTGGCTCAGTTTTTTCTCTTCTAGGCCGATCTTTTTCTCTATTAGCCGTATCTTTTTTAGAGGTTGCAATCTCTGATGCAGCCTCTTTTCGAGCCTCACTAGTCGAGTCATTTTTCTCGTCCAACACCGTAGTCTTTTGTGCTATCGGCTGTTTAGAAACTCGCCCTCTCTTTTTTTCAAACTCTTGCACATATTTTTCAACAGCACCATAAATAGAACTTGCCATAGCCCGTTGCCCAGTTGACGATGCTAAATATCTACCTTCGTTTAGGTTATTTATAAAGCCCAACTCAATCAGTACGCTAGGCATAGCTGATTCTCTTAACACCAAAAATCCAGCTTGCCTTACGCCCCTGTCTTTACGTTTGGCTATTCTCAAAAAACCTCTTTGTACATTGGTTGCAAAATCGAGACTTTGCTCCATGTATTTGTGAGTCATAAACTCAAACATGATGTACGACTCTGGCGACCTCGGGTCAAAACCCTCATACCGCCTGTTATAATCATCCTCAAATAATATTACGGAGTTCTCTCTCTTGGCTACGGCTAGATTTTCTTCACTTTTGGCTAAACCTAGAATATAGGTATCAGCACCTTGAGCTGTAGTGGCAGCGGATGCGGTTGAATTGGTGTGAATGGATATGAACAGATTTGCTTTTGCTTTGTTTGCAATAGCTGCACGCTTATATAAATCGACAAAATTGTCGTTTTTACGAGTAAAAACGACTTTCACATTTGGCATATTGGAGTCGATTAATCGACCCAACGCCAACGCCACACCCAGATTGATCGACTTTTCCTTGTATTTGCCTCGAATAGCACCACTATCTTTGCCTCCATGACCAGCATCAATGACCAGCACAAACTTGTCATCAGCTGAGTAAACGGATGGACTGCATAATAATAGCATGGCTGCGAGTATACAAACTACTTTTCTCATAAGGTTATCTACCTACACACAATTTATTTAGGTTGATACGCAACTTGGTTTCTTAATTCCTTGCCTGCAATAAAATCTTTTATATTATCAAATGTTGTATGAGCAATATTAGACATCGCCTCTTGGGTAAAAAATGCTTGATGCGAGGTGAGTACTACATTGTTAAATGATAGCAAGCGTGCTAGCACATCGTCTGACAAGACATTGTCTGAACAGTCTTCGTAGAAATACGCTCCTTCTTCTTCGTATACATCTAATCCAGCATATCCAATTTTACGGCTGATTAAGCCATCTATCAAATGTTTGGTATTGATTAGCTTGCCTCTACCTGTATTAATAATCATAACACCGTCTTTCATCTTAGCGATGGACTCATCGCAAATCATATATTCGGTTTCTTTAGTCAAGGGGCAATGCAAGGTAATTACATCTGACTTGTGATATATCTCGTCTAGTGTAGCATACGTTATCTCATTCTTTTTAGCAAATTCATGATCGGGATATACATCATAGACCAAAATATTCATACCTAAGCCTTTCAGCACACCTACTACGGTTTTGCCGATCTTGCCTGTACCTATTACTCCTACTGTTTTTGCGTGCATATCAAATCCCATGAAACCATTCAATGAGAAATTCCAATCACGAGTTCGGTTAAATGCTCGATGCACTTTACGATTCAAACAAAGCATCAACGCCAAGGTATGTTCTGCAATGGCATAAGTAGAATAGTCGGGTACTCGCACTACAGGTATTTTTCCTGCTGCATACGCAATATCGACATTGTTAAAACCTGCACAACGCAATGCGATGAGTTTAACACCCATTTCGCAGAGTTTATCAATTACATACGCATCCACATTTGCATTTACAAAAATACATACAGCATCGGCATCACCTGCCAATACTACATTGTGCTTGTCTAAATGCTCTTTATGGAATATCAATTCATAACCATACGCCTCATTGGCTTTATTGAAAGTTTCTTCATCGTAAGCCTTTGCATCAAATACTGCTACCTTGTACGCCATAACTGTTTTGCTATTTTAAGGATTTAAAATTTTGTTCTTTTTATGTTAGAACGAATACATTCGCCAGAACATATCGGGTGCAAAAATACTAAAATATGCCTTAATACCGAAGTTTAAACATATCATTCTATTAATATTATAAAAAAAGAGATTCTCGTATCGAGAATCTCTTTTGCAAGATATGATTCGATTATATATTATTTGGCAAAGCTTACGGCACGCGTTTCACGTATTACCGTAATCTTGACTTGACCTGGGTAGGTCATTTCATCTTGAATTCGTTTAGCTATTTCGCCCGATAGTTTTTCAGTTTCTACATCATCTACCTTATCGGCTCCAACAATCACACGTAGCTCACGTCCTGCTTGTATGGCATAGGTTTTAAGAACACCAGGGTAAGACATGGCTAGTTGCTCTAAATCGTTCAAACGCTTAATATAAGCTTCTACAATCTCACGACGTGCTCCTGGACGTGCTCCTGAAATGGCATCACAAACTTGCACGATGGGTGCTAACAAGCTGGTCATTTCTATCTCATCGTGGTGTGCTCCTATGGCATTGCAAATATCGGGTTTCTCTTTATATTTCTCAGCAATTTTCATACCCAACAGTGCGTGTGGCAATTCGGGCTCATCGTCTGGCACTTTACCTATATCGTGTAACAGACCTGCACGTTTGGCTTTTTTAACATTCAAGCCCAATTCGGCAGCCATTACGGCACACAGATTGGCTGTTTCACGAGCGTGTTGCAATAGGTTTTGACCATACGACGAGCGGTACTTCATTTTACCTACCATACGTATCATCTCGGGATGCAATCCATGTATACCTAGATCGATAGCGGTACGTTTTCCGGTTTCTATGATCTCTTCTTCTATTTGTTTTTTTACTTTCGATACTACTTCTTCGATACGAGCGGGATGAATACGTCCATCTGCTACCAATTGGTGTAATGCCAAACGTGCTATTTCTCTACGAACGGGGTCAAAGCCCGATATAACAATGGCTTCGGGGGTGTCATCTACTACAATTTCTACTCCTGTAGCTGCTTCTAATGCACGTATATTACGTCCTTCCCGCCCGATGATACGTCCTTTAACCTCATCAGAATCAATATGAAATACAGTTATTGCATTTTCTATTGCTGTCTCGGTGGCTACACGTTGTATTGATTGTATTACTATTTTCTTAGCCTCCTTGTTGGCTGTCATTTTGGCCTCTTCTACAATCTCGCTAATGTAGGACTGAGCGTCAGACTGGGCTTTATCTTTCAGGGCTTCTACCAACTTGGTTTTGACCTCTTCTGCTGATAGCCCAGATAATGCCTCCAATCTTTCAACCTCTTGTTGATGGAGCCTGTCTAAGTCTATTTTTTTCTTCTCTATTATTTCGAGTTGACCATCCAAATTTTCTTTTATGGCATCTGTCTCACTCTTGCGACGTTGTGCCTCGTCTATTTTTTGAGTTAACGTTTGCTCACGTTGTTTCAATTTATTTTCTGCAATTTGCAATTTCGATGAACGAGCATTCACTTGTTTCTCAAATTCGGCTTTCATCTGCAATGCTTGCTCCTTAACTTCAAGTAGCTTGTTCTTTTTTATAACTTCGGCATCTCGTTCGGCATCATCTACACGTTTTTTAATCTTGCTATTGGTTACATTGTTGAGCACAAACCAAGTTGCTACTGCACCCACAATTAAAGCGATTATCCCAATTACTATTTCCATATTTGTCTGTTAAATTTTCAAATTTAATTTGTTAATTCGATGTATGCTATCGGTTGCATTCGTGCTGTTTTCTGAATCAAAAAAACACTAAATCTAAAACATAGACACGAGAGCATACAACGTGCTTTGCTTTTAACTTAGTGCAACTATCTAATAATAACAAAGTTTATCTTGATTGCTTTAGGTATACATCAAGCTCATCAATCATAGACACGATTCGTTTTTCAAAAAAACCGTTTTGAGCCTTCAAATCCACAACATCAGACAAAGCTTGAATGGTGGTCATCGTTAGATAATCTCGCTC
>JBDLTH010000079.1:0-10248 GCA_039799165.1 Bacteroidota bacterium | reverse complement strand
GGTTACTTCTTTCTTCTTTCTATTATATACTTAGAAGAATGTTTCTTTGGAGCTCTAGTTTTGAGACCTTTAGAATACAATCCCTTACGTGATCTTGGGTGACCTCCCGAAGCACGACCTTCACCACCACCCATTGGGTGATCGACTGGGTTCATTACTACACCTCGGTTACGAGGACGACGTCCAAGCCATCTAGAGCGTCCAGCTTTACCTGATCTTTCAAGAGCATGATCCGAATTACCTACACTTCCTATTGTTGCTTTGCATGCTGAAAGAATCTTACGAGTCTCTCCTGAAGGCATTCTTAAGATAGCATAACTACCCTCACGTGAAGTCAACTGAGCGTATGTTCCTGCTGAACGAGCCATTTTAGCTCCCTGACCAGGACGCAATTCGATATTATGAACTACTGTACCAATAGGTATGTTTACTAATGGTAAAGCATTACCTACCTCAGGAGCTGCATCAGCACCCGACACCACTGTTTGACCTACTTCCAAACCACTTGGAGCTAGCATATATGCTTTTGCTCCATCGGCGTAATGTAACAAAGCGATACGAGCCGAACGATTCGGGTCGTATTCAATTGTTTTTACTGTAGCAGGAACTCCGTCTTTTGCTCTTTTGAAATCGATAAGTCTTAACTTTCTTTTGTGACCGCCACCTAGATAACGCATTGTCATCTTACCAGTGTTGTTACGACCACCTGAAGCACTTTTACCGACTACAAGAGATTTCTCTGGTACACTAGCAGTGATTTCCTCGAATGTACCAATAACTTTGTGTCTTTGCCCCGGTGTAATGGGCTTTAATTTACGTACTGCCATTTTGTTATTTAGATATTACTAAAAAAGTCTATTACTTCACCTTCTTTCAAGGTTACAATCGCTTTCTTATAAGCAGAAGTCCTACCACTGATTACACCGGCTTTAGTAAAACGACTTTTACGTTTCCCGTCATAATTCATGGTATTCACTCTGTCTACTTTTACTCCGTACATTTTCTCTACTGCATTCTTGATTTCAACTTTGTTTGCACTAGGCTGTACACGAAAACCATAACGGGTTGGAAATTTTTCCGTAATAGCCGTTTGCTTTTCTGTCAATATAGGTTTAATTAAAACTCCCATTTTTTTTACCTCCTTATGCTTTTAAAAGGTTATCAATAACAGCAACCGAAGACTCAACCAACACTAAACTTGTACAATTAAGAATAGTATAAGCATTTATCTCAGAAGCACTTACAATTTGAACTTTTTGCAAATTTCTAGCCGACAAATATACGTTTTTATTTTGTTCTGACAAAACCAAAACTACCTTTTTATCAGCTACTTGCAAATTGTTAGCTAAAGCTATAAAATCTTTAGTTCTTGGTGACTCGAAGTTAAAATCTTCAATTACCATAATCTGATTATCTTTTGCCTTGTATGACAATGCCGATTTACGAGCTAAAGCCTTCACCTTTTTGTTCAATTTGAAGCTGTAATCTCTTGGCTTAGGCCCAAAAGCACGAGCTCCACCAACCAATAAAGGAGATTTGATATCGCCACGACGGGCTCCACCACCACCTTTTTGCTTGATAAGCTTACGTGTACTTCCCGACAGTTCGCTTCTTTCTTTCGATTTGTGAGTTCCTTGGCGTTGGTTTGCCAAATACTGCTTCACATCTAACCATAGAACGTGATCGTTAGGTTCGATTCCATAGATAGTATCATCCAATGACACTTTCTTTCCGGTATCTTTACCGCTTATGTTAAATACACTAAGTTCCATTATTTTTCAATTAATACGATTGAACCTTTGCTTCCCGGAACAGAACCTTTAATCAACAAAAGGTTGTGCTCTGCGATAACTTTAATAATTTGCAGGTTTTGTACAGTTACACGCACATTACCCATTTGTCCACCCATTCTTGTTCCTTTGAACACTTTGGCTGGATACGAACAAGCTCCGATAGAACCTGGTGCACGAAGACGGTTATGTTGACCTAAGGTAGCTTGACCTACCCCACCAAAACCATGACGTTTTACCACACCTTGAAAACCCTTACCTTTTGATGTTCCAACAACATCAACGAATCCGTTTTCTTCAAAAAAGTCTACCGTTAGCACATCGCCCAGTTTGCAATTTTCAATCCCTTTGAACTCAACCAAGTGTCTCTTAGGTGTTACTCCTGCTTTTTTAAAATGACCTTGCAAAGGTTTAGTTGTACGTTTTTCCTTTTTATCGGCAAAACCTAACTGAACCGCTTCGTAACCATCTGTTTCTACAGTTTTGATTTGAGTAACAACACAAGGACCCACTTCGACAACAGTGCATGGAATGTTTTTTCCCTCGGCACTGAAAACGGATGTTATTCCGATTTTTTTTCCTAATAATCCTGGCATTTCTTTAATTAATTTAGGGGTTTATCAAACTTTAATTTCTACTTCTACACCACTTGGCAGCTCTAGTTTCATCAACGCATCTACCGTTTTAGCAGTAGAGCTATAAATGTCGATCAATCTTTTGTAAGATGCTAATTGGAATTGCTCACGTGACTTTTTGTTTACGAAAGTCGAACGGTTAACTGTAAAGATACGCTTATGTGTAGGCAATGGAATAGGTCCACTTACTACAGCTCCTGTAGCCTTTACTGTTTTCACGATTTTCTCAGCCGACTTATCTACTAAGTTGTAATCGTAAGATTTCAGTTTGATTCTAATTTTTTGACTCATCTGGTCTTTTATTAAAATATTGGTTTATATAGTATATATGCAAACTGCGATTAAGAGTCATTTACTAATCACAGTTGCATATACGTTGCTTATTATTTAACAAGATCCACACGACCTTGAACATCGGTCAATACCTGTCTTGCGATAGATGGAGATAATTCTTCGTAATGATCAAACACCATTGCAGATGTAGCTCTACCCGAAGTGATTGTACGCAAAGATGTTACATAACCAAACATCTCTGACAAAGGCACTTTTGCCTTAACGATACGTGCACCTGAACGGCTCGATTCCATACCTTCAACTTGTCCTCGACGTTTGTTCAAGTCAGAGATTACATCACCCATACTTTCTTCTGGAGTAACAACCTCTAATTTCATAATTGGCTCTAACAGTACTGGTCGAGCTTTTTCTGAAGCACTTTTGAACGCAAATCTAGCACAAAGTTCGTATGATAGTTGATCCGAGTCAACCGCATGATAAGAACCATCAATAAGAACAACTTTCAATTTATCAAGAGCGTATCCTGCAAGCACACCATTTTTCATAGCACTAGCAAAACCTTTTTGAACTGAAGGGATAAATTCTTTAGGTACATTACCACCTTTCACCTCATCGACAAATTGGAGTGATCCCTCGAAGTCTGCATCGGCAGGACCTACCTTTACGATAATATCGGCAAATTTACCACGACCTCCTGATTGTTTCTTATACACCTCACGCAACTCAACAGTTTCCGTGATAGCCTCTTTGTAGGAAACTTGTGGACGACCTTGGTTACATTCTACTTTAAACTCACGTTTCAAACGGTCTAAGATAATCTCCAAGTGAAGTTCACCCATACCTTCGATGATAGTTTGTCCACTATCTTCGTCAGTATGTACACGGAATGTAGGATCTTCTTCAGATAGTTTCGCCAAACCGTTAGACAATTTGTCAATGTCTTTCTGAGTTTTTGGCTCAATAGAAATTCCAATTACTGGATCTGGGAAGTCCATAGCCTCTAATGTAATTGGATGATTTTCGTCACAAAGTGTATCACCTGTACGAATATCTTTGAAACCTACTCCAGCACCAATATCTCCACAACCAATAACGTCTTTTGGGTTTTGTTTGCTTGAGTGCATTTGAAATAGGCGAGAAATACGTTCTTTCTTATCTGAACGAGTATTTAACACATATGATCCTGCATGTAACTCTCCTGAATATACACGGAAGAAACACAAACGACCGACATAAGGGTCAGTTGCGATTTTAAATGCCAATGCACAAAGTGGCTCTTCTGGACTAGGATGACGAATGATCACTTTTTCAGAATCTTCAGGATCTGTACCTTCAATAGCTGGAGTGTCTAGTGGGCTTGGCAAGTATGAACATACTGCATCCAAAAGACATTGCACTCCTTTATTTTTGAATGATGATCCACAAACCATAGGGGTTATTTGCATCGCTAATGTACCTTTACGGATAGCTACTCTGATTTCATCCTCTGTAATCTTAGAGGGATCGTCAAAGAATTTTTCCATAACTACATCATCACACTCTGCAATGGTTTCAAGCATTTTATCTCTCCATTCTTGTGCCTCATCTTTAAATTCAGCAGGGATTTCTTCAATGGTATAATCAGCACCCATTGTTTCATCATGCCAAAAATATGCTTTCATCGTAACCAAATCGGCAATACCTTTAAAGGTTTCTTCTGCACCAATGGGTATCTGAATTGGGCATGGATTGGCACCCAACATGGCACGTACTTGACGAGCTACTTCTAAAAAATTAGCTCCTGAACGGTCCATTTTGTTTACATAACAAATACGAGGAACTTCATACTTGTCTGCTTGACGCCAAACGGTTTCTGATTGAGGCTCAACTCCTGATACTGCATCAAATGCTGCAACTGCTCCATCAAGCACACGTAATGAACGCTCTACTTCTACAGTAAAGTCAACGTGCCCTGGTGTGTCAATCAAGTTGATTTTAAACATTTCGTTATTGTATTTCCATTGTGCCGTTGTAGCAGCTGATGTTATGGTAATACCACGCTCTTGCTCTTGCTCCATCCAGTCCATAGTGGCTGCACCGTCATGCACCTCACCTATTTTATGGGTAAGTCCAGTGTAAAAAAGAATACGCTCTGATGTCGTAGTCTTCCCAGCATCAATGTGAGCCATGATGCCTATATTTCTTGTATTATTTAAATTATCTGTAACTTTTGCCATCGTATTCTATGTGTGATTAAAATCTGAAATGAGCAAATGCACGGTTGGCTTCTGCCATTCTGTGCATATCTTCTTTTCTTTTATATGCACCACCCTGATTATTGAAAGCATCAACAATTTCAGCAGCTAGCTTATCAGCCATAGTTTTACCACCTCTCTTACGTGAGTAAAGGATTAGGTTTTTCATACAAATTGACTCTTTACGATCGGGACGAATTTCTGTAGGAACTTGAAATGTTGCACCACCTACACGGCGAGACTTCACTTCTACTTGAGGAGTTACATTTTCGAGAGCTGTTTTCCAGATCTCCAAAGAACTCTTTTCTTCGTTTGGTAATTTCGCTTTAACTACCTCTAAAGCCGTGTAAAAAATAGTATAGGAAGTACTTTTTTTACCATCGTACATCAAGTGATTTACGAATTTTGTAACTTTTACATCACCGAAAACAGGATCTGGAAGGATCTGTCTTTTCTTTGGTTTTGCTTTTCTCATTTTTTTGTAAAAATTTTTGTTCTGGTTTTTGGTTGCCAATTTGCGTCTTCAACGATTCTTCCGAATCATTTACTCAACCTGTAGTAGCTTTATCCAATAAACTTAAAACACTTTAAACGTTGAATTAATTAAAAAAATGTTGGACTAAAACGCTAGGTAATTATTTTTTCTTACCACCTTTAGCTGGAGCTGCGGGAGCGGCTTTACCGGCTTTAGGACGTTTTGCACCATACTTTGAACGTCTTTGTGTACGACCATTCACACCAGCAGTATCCAATGTTCCACGAACAATATGATAACGTACCCCTGGAAGGTCTTTCACACGACCACCTCTAACCAATACAATCGAGTGTTCTTGCAAGTTATGTCCTTCCCCAGGAATATAAGCATTCACCTCTTTTGAATTTGTTAAACGCACACGTGCTACTTTACGCATAGCCGAGTTTGGTTTTTTAGGAGTTGTTGTATACACACGCACACAAACACCTCTTCGTTGAGGACAAGAATCCAACGCTGGAGACTTGCTCTTATCAACCAAAACAGCCCGTCCTTTTCTTACTAATTGTTGAATTGTAGGCATTTTTTTTTAATTTTTAATACTTAAAAAAACCGAATTTTTTTATTTGGTTAAACTACTATCAAAACCACAAAACAGACAATCAACACTTTGAGTATCAAAATAATACTTGGTGAAGACTACTCTTTTTTGAAGATCCGAACTGCAAAGCTACAATAAATCAGCAAGATATACAAGAAATATTTATTTTTTTTCGAACCAAAAGACCCCATAAACAGATGGATGTACACCAAAATAAATCAACCTATATTTTTCTTATTTACTACACAAAAACGACTAACTTTGGAACACTAAATAAACAAACCATGATTTTGTTGATAAATTATGGATCAAACAAGAATATCACATTAATACACAAAAAAAATAGATGAGAAAACATCGAATACTTTGGGTCGATGACGAAATTGATTTACTGAAACCACATATCTTATTTTTAGAGGAAAAAGGCTACGAAATAGTTACAGCAAACAGTGGGCTAGATGCCTTAGACAATTGTAATGAAGAGGTTTTTGATCTTATTTTCTTGGATGAGAATATGCCTGGTCTGACTGGGCTTCAAACCTTGGTACGGATAAAAGAAATACAACCTGAGACTCCCACCATAATGATTACAAAAAGCGAAGACGAGGGTATTATGACAGAGGCTATTGGAAAAAAGATTGCCGATTATCTGATAAAACCTGTAAACCCAAATCAGATCTTGTTATCGATCAAACGAAATTTGCACAAGAACGACATAGAAACTGAAGCGGCAGTAGAAGGATACCGAGAAGAGTTTTCGAAAATAAATGTACAAATAAATCAGGCAAGTAGCTTTGACGAGTGGGTAGATATATACAAAAGACTTGTATACTGGGAAATGGAACTAACGGCAACACAGAATCCCTTGCTTGAGTTAAACACAGCTCAAAAGCTAGATGCAAACAACACGTTTGTCAAATTTATCAAGAAAAATTACACTTCGTGGATTCAGCAACCTGACACACGCCCACTCATGAGCCCTGATCTATTCAAAAAGAAAATATTTCCAAAACTAGACAATGGCGAAAAACTGTTCTTGATCGTTATCGATAATTTCAGATTCGATCAGTGGTGGGCAATCAAAGACATGCTGTCCGCAGACTTTACGTTTGACGAGGACATGTACATGTCGATACTACCAACAGCCACACAGTATGCACGCAATGCAATATTTTCAGGATTAATGCCTTTGCAAATAAAAGAAATGTATCCACATTTGTGGACAGAGGAAACTGAAGAGGAGGGTAAAAATCTACATGAGCAAGCATTGTTGCAAACCCAAATAGACCGGTTCAGAAAAAGTTACACATTTTCATACGACAAAATCCATACTTCAACCTATGGAAACAGGTATGTGCAACAGATAAAATCGTTAGCGAATAATCAACTGAATGTAGTGGTGATTAATTTTGTAGACATGCTCTCTCATGCAAGAACAGACTCGCAAATGATACGAGAACTAGCAGCTAACGAGGCGGCTTACCGATCGCTTACCCGATCGTGGTTTCAGCATTCAAGCATAAGTTCGCTACTTAAACAGTTGGCAAGTATGGGTTACAATATTGTGTTAACCACCGACCATGGTACGATACGGGTAAAAAATGCACTTAAAGTATTTGCCGATAAAAGCACAAGTACTAATTTGCGCTACAAAGTAGGTAAAAATCTGGATTACGACTATCGAAAAGTATATGAAACACGCAACCCCTCGGAAATAGGTTTACCCTCACCCAACCTAAGCAGCAAGTACATATTTGCTCAAAACGAAGATTTTTTTGCTTACCCCAACAATTACAATCATTATGTATCTTATTATGCCGACACGTTTCAGCACGGAGGTATATCAATCGAAGAAATGCTTGTTCCACTAATCACTCTTAATCCTAAATAAACAATGGCACTCGAAATAAAATCATTAGATACAATCAACGATACAGCTCTTGAGTTTATAAAACAAATGGGCAACTATACGGTATTTGCCTTTCATGGTGAGATGGGTGCAGGAAAAACTACTTTTATTAAAGCGATTTGCGAAACACTTGGCGTAGAAGATGTTATAAACAGCCCCACTTTTGCCATTGTAAACGAATACCGATCACAATCGGGTGAATTGATTTACCATTTCGATTTTTACCGCATCAAAAACGAGGAAGAAGCATTTGATTTTGGTTACGAAGATTACTTTTTCAGTGGTAGTCTATGCTTTGTCGAATGGCCTGAACGAGTGGAATCGTTATTACCTACTGATACTATCCATGTATACATTACCGAAACGAATGAGGGTATACGAACAGTAGAAATGAAATAACAAACAGACAGGATATTAGAAATATAAAACGCCACAAACTCAATTGAGTTTATGGCGTTTTATATTTCTAATGAGAAAAGATCTAACCGATTAGAGCCATCACTCCCCCAGTAACAAAAAAGACAACAAGAACAACGTAGACAAATAAAACTATAATAGTCAAAATTCCAAGAAACTTGTAATGCGATTTTAAAAATCGAAATGCACTTGCTAGCTCGTCAGCATTGTTTTCGGCTAAAGCTTTGGATATATTATTCGAAAATCTATAGAGATAATAAAGAGGTGGGCAATTCGTTAGCGCCATAGAAATAGGCATCAATACAGTGACCCACAAACTGGCTACTGGTGATGTCAACCCCATGCTAGCTTGAACCACACCAAGCATTGCACCCGTAAACGCAAAAAATACGATCATAAAGAACAAAGAAACACCCCATAAAACAACGAAAAACTTAGTCCATTTTCCAATTTCTCTCAAAAAGCCATACGCCTCTTTGGTTATAAATAATGGGGTTTCAGAATCATCTTTCACTGATGAGTTGTCTTGCATGTTATTCATATTTTAAAAAATCGATTTATTGTTTTTGTATTTATCCTTCAAATATAAAAAAGATTTATGTTATTTTCCAATACATCTTAACATAATTGTTACTGAACAAAAAAAAGAAAAGGTTGTCATCACGACAACCAATCTTCATTGTTAACCTTAAATCTAATACCATGAAAAACACGGTACAAATATATGCGTTTTTATGTTACAAAACATACGGATATAATTTTATTTTTCGAATTTTATGATATTTAACAGAAAAACTTATTCATAAGGAAGTTCTTTGGAAGGTTTCACACCTAGCTCTTTTAATATTTCCGCCTGTCTTAGCAAGTTACCACTACCCTCGCTTAGCTGCACAAAGGCTTTTTCATAACTCTTTTGCGTTCTGTCAATATGTTTACCTACATCTTGTAAGGTCTCTACAAAACCTGCAAATTTATCATACAATATAGCCCCCCTTTTGGCTATTTCTTGTGCATTACGACTTTGAAGCTCACGCTTCCACAAGTCAGCAACCACTTTTAAGGATGCCACCAAATTGGTCGGACTAATAAGTAATACACGCTTGCGGTAAGCATAATCCCACAAATCCGAATCGAGTTGCATAGCCAATATATAAGCAGGTTCATTCGCCACAAATAACATTACAAAGTCTAGCGACTCTATATAGTCTTGATAGGCTTTAGCACTCAACTCGTCAATATGCTTCTTCATCGACAAGATATGCTCTTTTTCAGCATTTACCCTTTCATTGTCCGTATTAGCCTCCAGATACCGTATATATCCTCGCAACGACACTTTAGAGTCTATCACGATCTTTCGCCCACCTGGGTATTTTACAACCACATCGGGCTGTAACGATTTATTTTGATCGTTTACAAGTCTCCCACCCCTATCGGAAGTCAGTATATCTTGCGAAAAATAGGCTTCTCCTTTTTTCAGACCCGATTTTTCTAAGATCGACTCTAAAATCATCTCTCCCCAATTGCCCTGTATCTTATTATTGCCCTTCAACGCCATAGTCAGATTATTAGCATCTGTACTAATCTGATTATTCAAAGCCACCAACTCTCTAATCCGCTCTTCGAGGGAAAACCGTTGTTTCGACTCCTTATCATAGGTTTCCTCTACTCGTGTTTTAAACTCTGCCAACTTTTCGCCCAAGGGTTTCAATATCGATTCCATATTTAAGCGATTGAGATCTGTAAAACGAGCCGTCTTCTCTTCCAATATTGAGTTCGCCAACAATTGAAAATCACGATTGAGCTGTTCACGCATAGTCAGCAATTCTTGTTGTTGCACTCTCAACTGCTCTTCTTTGGCATATAAAGTAGCTTTAAGGTCTGCCGACTCCTCTACTG
>JBDLTH010000078.1:0-33077 GCA_039799165.1 Bacteroidota bacterium | reverse complement strand
CGAATAGGCTTTACCTAATTTTAAAATTTCGTCAAACGAATTTAGGATTTGCTGTACTTGCGAAAATCGTCCCCAACGCACCTCAACTCTATTCTGTAAAAAGGAAGCTCTTTGCACGATGCTTTTGAATGCTTGTATATCTACTTTTGCATCTACATTAATATACACATCTACATCAGTATGCTGAAGTTTAGATACTAAACGTTGCACCTGCAAAGGATGAGTATGTACATGTATTAAAATAGCAATACGCATAAAGAAAGAACCTGGGTTACGAAAATTGTTTAGCTAATTCTAATACTTGCTTGGCAGATTTATCCCACGAATATTTTTGTATTTGTTCTAGCCCTTTCAACCTTAAGTCATGTCTTAGTTGGGCATCTGAAGCCAGTATATTCATTTTATTAGTCATATCGGCTACATTGTACGGATCGGCATAGAGTACAGCCTCTCCACTGACTTCTTTCAATGCTGGAATATCGGATACAATTGCAGGGCAACCAAATGTCATAGATTCTAAAGGGGGCAATCCAAAGCCTTCGTAAAGACTGGGATAGACAGAAAATAACGCATTCTGATACATTTTTTGAAGTGCCTCATCATCAATATAACCAGGAAGCACCACATTATCGTTGATTAGTTTAGCCAAATCGGGTGTATTAAATGCCTTAAATTGCATACCGATAATGTACAGTTTGATCGATTTATCTTCAATATTACCAAAAGCTTCGACTAGTCGCACAAAATTTTTGCGGGGATCCATCGATGATACGGTCAAAATATATTTTTCTGCTTTATCATCTTTTGTATAATTTAAAACTTCTTGAGCCGATGGCTTATCTTGAAATGGTACATTACTATGAATTACATGAATTTTGCTCGCCGAAATACCGATCGTATCTATAATTTCTTGTTTCGAAAACTCACTTACCGTTAATACTGCATGTGCTTTAGTGGCTATACGTGGCATCATAAAATGATAGAAGCGAAAGTAGTTTTTAGAAAACCACTCTGGATGGCGTTCGTGCGAAACATCATGTATGGTTATGATTTGATTCGAGTAATTTAAAGGCCCACATCCCGAAAAACTTATCAACAAGGGACTACCTTGGCTTCTCAAATAATTGGGTAAACTGATCTGTTCCCACAAATGTGTGGATAATGAGCCACACACAACCGTTTTGAAGCTAAATGTGTAGTCTTTGTTTATATCTTTAGGAATGGCGACATAAAAATCGACTCCCATTTCATGTAATTTATTACATATCTCAAAAGCATACCGATGCACACCAGTAGCTTTTTGAGTCAAAAAACGTCCATTTACTACAAACATATCTAGTCTAGTCTTGTTGAGGAATTACCCTATAATATTTCTTTTTGAACCAACTTTTCTTTATCAATAAGGTACTTAGGGTAATCCAAAAATTCATTTTGAACCTTTCCCATGCTTTGAAAGAGACCTTCTCATCTTCGAAATAGTTCGTATTTGCTACAATGTTAAAGTAACGCTTTTTACGAGACATCCCTCCTTTTACAAACTCAACATGATGCGTAACCATACGAGATTTAGGAAACACATAAAAACGGCGTTGCGTAGAATCGTTTACGTACGGATACTTAGAAATATAGCTGGGCACATGCACAGGCATATTTTCGGTTATCCACTTAAAATTAACGTGAGCATCTCGCAAATAGTTTGCAATGTGCGATTCGGGGTATAACTCGAAATCAAACAAACGAGGATTACTCTTGATAAACATCGTTTTGATAATTGCAAAATCGGTAGCTAAAGCGTAATCTTTATCGTACCAGTCGGCACTAGACCAAACTACACGAGGTGCTTGCTCCATAAACTCGATGTACTCTTTGATTACTTTATCTTTATACATCCAAGTATCTGCTTCTAATATAATCGTGTAATCGCAATCGTGTGGAATACTCTTTACACCTTCTATTAGCAGTTGCGAATTGCCTTTTCTATGCCCTGCATTATGTTCTAGTGCAACAAAGCTATCAATGCTACTGATCGATTGGGGATCTACAATATAGCCATTGGGATAGCCATTACTGACAACTATAACATGATACTGATATTCTGTCCACGTTTTTTTTATGATCTGAAGATTATACTTCAAATCTTCGATGCGATCATATACTCGAATCAGAACAGCTACTTTTTTTTTCATCTATATTCTTTCGCTATTATCTAGTTTTCCAGGTTTCTAAGCCTTTTTTTGTAAAGTGATAGGGTTGCACCTTACCTCCTAATGTTTCGAGTGCTTTTGCCACCTCAAATCGAGTATTATCTGGACAATAAAAGAAAACATAACCTCCACCTCCTGCTCCAGATATTTTACCTCCAGTAGAGCCTGCTTTAATGGCTGTGTCATATATTTCCTCAAAAAACGGAGTTGATATACCATCTGCCATATTCTTTTTGTACTCCCATCCTGCATGTAATATGTCTCCTATTGCATCCAGATTGTTTTTTAATATAGCTTCTTTTATCTCATATGCCTGCTTCTTTATCAAGTGCATGGCTTCAATCGACTTGTTGTTCTGAGCTTTTACATTCTTCTGTTGTTGTTGAATAATATCGCCCGAATTACGACTCGAATTTGTATAATAAAGAAGTAAGTTGTTGGCTAACTCATTAATGATCTCATTACGCACTCGCAAAGGATTGACAATCACTTTGTCATCATTCGAAAACTCCATAAAGTTAAAACCACCAAAAGCAGCAGCATATTGATCTTGTTTTCCGCCAGCTTGTTTCAAATCTACGCGCTCTATTAAGTAGGCTAGGTAAGCTAAATCATATTCGCCCAAGGGTAAGGATAACCACTCGGCATAAGCACCTAGTATTGATACTGCTAATGTAGAGGATGTACCCAATCCAGAACCAAAAGGAACTTCGAGGCTACAAGTAAGTGTAAATGACAGGGGTTCTTTTACAAAATCGTTGATGATACGGTTATATATACCCTTCATCAGATCAGCTTTATCTCCTGTTATTGGTAGCTCTGTTGCCGAATCGAAAGTATACACTTCGTTTGTTTGCGGAATCTGAAAAACTATTTTATTATCAGTTCTTGGTTCAATATTGGCTTGTGCATACAAACTTATCGTGGCATTCAATATACAACCACCATACAAATCGGAGTAAGGCGAAACGTCTGTACCTCCACCTGCTAAACCTATTCTGAAGGGAGCTTTACTTCTTATTATCATACTTTTATTTATTTACAGGGAACAACGTAGACTCTACAATCTCACAGATAATATGTCCAATCATGATGTGAGACTCTTGAATGCGAGGTGTATCAAGGGATGGTACACAGATACACATATCAGCAGTAGTCTTCATAGCACCGCCACCTTGTCCCGTAAGTGCAATTGTATAAATCCCTAATTCTCTGCATTTTTCGAATGCTTTGACTATATTTTTCGAATTACCAGATGTAGACAACCCAACCAATACATCGCCTTTTCTTCCTATGCCGCTTATCAAACGGGCATATATCTGATCGTATGCGTAATCGTTGGCTACTGCCGTAATAAAGGAAGTATTGCAATGCAAAGCATCTGATGATAGGGGCTGACGATCGTAATAAAAACGACCCGAAAACTCGGCTGCAAGGTGTTGTGCATCGGCTGCACTCCCCCCATTGCCACAGAAATAAACAGAACCTGTGTTCTTAAAACTATCAATCAGTTTTGCCGAAGCATCTGCTATTAGCTCAAGTAAGTCATTACTTTCTAATATCAGCCTTTTGGTTGCTATCGATTCTTCTATTCGTTTTCTTATCAGATCCATATTTTTTTCTATTTTCGTTGTTTATTTATTGCAAAGATAACGCAAACTCATAAAGATTTATAAAATGGACATCTGCCATTTTATAAACACCGTTTTCGGGTGTATACTTATCACCAACCAGTACAGTATACATTCCTGCTTTTTTTCCAAACTCAATATCCGATTTACTATTTCCTACCATTATTGACTGACCGAAATCTATCTCTGGATAATCTGCTTGTGCCTGAAATGCCATCCCTATGTTGGGTTTTCGGTTGATGCAAGTAGCGTGTACAGCAGTACAAAAATAAATGTGTTTTATATTACCATTTGCTTTTTGTATTTCAGTAAGCATAAAATCGTGTACTTGATGCAAGTCGACACTAGACATTACACCCCTACCCACGCCTCGTTGGTTGGTAATAATATATATATCGGGCGTAATTTGAGATAGTTTAGCTATTGCTTCCAATGCGTTTTTTTCGAAAACAAATTCTGTACTATTTTTAACATAGTCATTTTTGCGTTCTATGTTTATAACGCCATCTCTATCTAAAAATATATATTTATAATTTTTCAAATCTTTCACTTATTTCAAAAATATAAAATCAATATTCGCTTTATCATAATCCGAAGGTATACCTATATCAATGAAATAGGAGTCTTGAATAAATCCGTATATATTTAACGCCTCTATCTTATGTTCGAGAATGTCTTTTTCGAACGAAAACTTAGTCGGTAAATTGCTATTGAATATACTTTTGTTAATCAGATAAACCCCTCCATTGATTAATCCCTTGTGTTGATATTGTTTTTCATTAAATCGAGTTATTCGACTTGTGCCATCAATGTCAACAGAGCCATACCGATCAAAATCGGTCTTCGGTTTCAAGGCTAGTGTTATATCCGATTTGGTCTCGGTATGAAATTTTTCAAGACCACATGTGTCTATATCAAAAAACGTATCTCCATTGAAAACAAAAGCATATGTCGATTTCGATTTTTCGAATGCGTATTTAATAGCTCCACCTGTTCCTAAAGGTTCTTCTTCGATAACATACGACACCTCAAAGGTATAGGATACTTTAGATAACCAGTCTAATACAAATTCAGATTTATAACCTAAAGCCAGTATTACATGCGTAAAATTAGCTTTGTGCAGATAGTCAAATATATACTTTAAAAATGGCTCTTGTGCCACAGTTGCCATACACTTTGGTCTATCATTAACTACCGATTGCAGCCTTGTCCCAAGTCCACCAGCTAATATGATTGCTTCTTTCATTTATTCATTTTTGAGTCCAAAAATCAACATACTGTTGAGCTACTTTGATGTGATCGTGATGTTTTTCTACAAATACCCTGCCATTATCAGATATAGTTGGTATTTCTTGTTTATTTAAAATAATATTTTCGAGTTTCTTATAAATATCATCTTCTGACGGAAACACGTTTATAATAGGTCTATTTTGTTTTTCAGATAGCAAGTTGTACATTTCGGGTTCGCCTCCACCTACTAAAACTTTACCCGACGCTAGTGATAACAAACCATTCATTGCTGGACTATATGAATAAAGTTGATCTAAAATTACATCTACTTTAGTTATTGTTTTTAGATATTCGCTGTATTGTAATGATTGAACAGTTTTTACCTCAATTTGGTTCGAGTATTTTTTCTCAATTTCTGTTAATACATGGTATAACCTGTCGGTACCTTTAAATTTATTTCTTGCTTTGTTTATTCCTACAAAAAATATTATTTTATCAGAACATAGCACCTCTGTTTTTTTTATTTCAGTCAAGTTGACAGGCAAAGGGATGTATTGTAATTTATTGCTAAAAAATGGTTTATATGCCTCGAAATATTCATACAAACAAGCTATAATACCATCACTCGAATTGGCGATGTCTGTATTTAAACGTTCTCTACTAGTGCCTTGAGACCATAGCTTCTTTAACCGTAAATTTTCTTGAAGAGAGTTCTCTTTATTATTTACGAAAAATTCAGAATACCTAAATATCTTATTTTCAACACACGCTTTCAACCAATACGCATCATCGCCAAAAGCCCCTAAGAAGACTTTCTTATTATGCTTTCGCAAATAATTGTACAAAACTGTATTTATCTCTACACTCAAGGGTGTGAAACAGGGATTAATCAGTTGAACAACATCGTAATTTTTGAAATTATCGAGATTATTATAAACAGATTTTACTGTTTTAAAGGTATTATATATACTCGAGTTACTTCTGCTTAGATCAATATCTCTATTATGATTTTTAAATCCATCCCCGTCCGAAGCTACCACAACATGATGTCCCAAAGCCTTTAATCCTTGAGCTAAAGTCCAATGCAAATTGCTATACTCTCCAAACAAAAGAATTTTCATTTTGTTGCTATCCGTTGTTTTATTAGCACGTCCATTTTATCTACTGCCTTATCCCACGAAAACTGTTGGATAAACGTATTTCCTTGTTTTGCTATACTTAAACGTTCCTGATTGTCTTCTATTAGTCGAACTATTTGAGCTGATAGTTGGATTGCATTTTTCACCTCATACAGTAGTACCGTTTCACCCTCTCTGGCATACTCCGAATGCCCCTTTATGTCTGTCAAGATTGATGCACACCCACAAAACATGGCTTCCATTGGCGTTAGTGCCATGCCTTCGGTAAATGAATTAGCTACAAAAATAGCATTTCTATTATACAAAGCACATAAATCGCTAGGATCTCTATGAAATGTAATCCAACTCGGCAAGTTCTCTGGCGTAGGACATACACCAAACAACTCAACTGTTAAGTCTGGGTATTTATCCTTAACGATGTGGAGAGCTTCGATACCATATTTAGAACCCTTGATTTCTTGTATCGAATACATCATACAAACAGTTTCTGGCTTCCTGCTTTCAATCGGATCTTTGATATAATATTTATGATTGTCAATGGCATTGGGGATAAGTGTGATTGGCTTATTTGTATATTTTGATACGATCTCCTGTAAATAAGATGCTACAACTACATTCGTTACATCTGGCATGTCATAGCTGGCATGTACTAAATCGGTCTGTCCTTCCCAATTTTCATACCCCTGTATCAAGTTTATTTTTTTTCCTTTACTTGCATCTAACTGCCCCATATCAAAAGCGGTAGACCACCATGTTGCGATAATAACATCAGATTCCTTGATATATCGGTCAGACACTCTTTTTACATAAGAGCGTTCAATATTAGTATTAAATTGAAACCATTCATCTTTCTTAAAGCCTTCTATATAAGACAATAATAGACGGATTGGGTAAGACCATCTGTATGACATATACTTTGTGATTAAAGGATAAGTTATAGATACAGAGTAACCTAAATTAGCAAGACGGTTAGCATATTCATACATTACCCTAAATCCTCCTGCGGGACGTCGGGCTTTGAACGGCATAGCGAAGTTTATTCGAATTGATTTTTCCAAGTCTATATAATTGAGGTCTATAAATATAATGTTTGTAATACCAAAAATAAAAAACAAATATATACAAGAAAGAATTAACTTCAGCTAATCCCTTAACATTCAAAGCTAAAGAATAGCCACAAAAAGTCAACATCATCAAATTTTGTGTCATATCTTTAGTACAAGCAAACTTAGCTAATGCAAATTCGTAAAAGAAAAAAGCAAGCATGCCTGGTATTCCTGCATAAAATAACAAACGGCTATATCCTACATCAAAACCCATAAAATTCATTGTTCCTATACCAAATAACCATTCGTTAAAGGTTCTTGGAAATAAAAACATATACTCCAAACTGTCTGATGATTTTGTGCTAAATTCCCCTGTTTCGCTATAATTTATAAATGCTTCAAAAGCCCAATCTGCAAATTCAGGGAAATAGATATAGCATAGTGTAGATGCTATGGTAGATAGACCTCCTGATATGGCGGCAAATTTCAGGAATTGCCATTTATTTTGACTCTTTCCAAAGATGAATACAGACACAGCAAATACGATACTAGCCAAAAGACCAACCATCGTTGTTCGAGCTGACAATAATCCTATAAATAGAATTAAACTGTACACACTACTCCAGAAAGCAAGTAACAAGAGCCCCATCTTCTTCCTAATCATGATATATGTTATCAAAATTAAGGCTGATCCACAAATAATGCCTGCACCAAAGAATGCAATACCAAATCCTAATAACCTTTCGCCTTCGGTGTCTTCACGCTTAGATATAATCAGAGTATCTTGCATCTGAATTGATGTAAAGAACGTATTTATAGCAGAATTCTGATACATTAATATCGAAATAATACATTGTACGGCAACTGCTGCTACCATATAGTATAGCAAGGTTATGTAATGCCCTCTTTGGTGTATTATAAAAAATAAATAGACGATGAGATAAGCCGAAAATAGCCATCCTGCCTGACTTTTTGTATTTGCCCACAAATAAGCATCAATACCAGCATTGGCATAACCAGAGATAACACTGGTAACAACAAATGGAACATACGCTAATCCAACACCTATAATTTCGGGAAAAGGTCTTCCATTAAGCAAATATACTAACAAACCAATGCTGCCAGATGCTATGATAAATGAAGACCCAAAAACAGGTAAAGCCTGCTGATATATATGAAAAAAAACTAAAAAGAGTAAAACAAAAGGACCTAGTATTTTCTTCATAAAACTATCTGAATAAAATCTTATATAAGAATGATTTTTTATACTCCATCTTGAATAGACATTTTATATATAAAATAACAAGATCTTGATTACTATAATTTTGTCTATTATACAAAGACGAAGCTGAGCATATATTTAAAACCTTTAGTCCTAATCTCGAATTAGCACATAAACGTATCCAATGGATGGATAGCATTTTTAATAAATAGGGATGGGAACAAAATTGAATCTCCTCATTTTTACGAATAAGAAGTTTCATGAATTTTTCACATTCAATTATATAATCTAGCGAAGTGTGTAAAGGATCAGACTCGGCTACAGATGCATAAATATCGAGGTAATAAGAATCAGTAGGTAAACCTAGTTTTTCGCAGTGAATTTTAAACACTTCCTTCTTATTGTTTATTTGGGACTTCTCGTTCAACGTCGAAACTTGTGTTTCATGCACCCTGTATAATAATAAGGGTTCGTCTATATTTGCTAATTTACTACAATAAAGAGCTTTTGACCATAAGGCATAGTCTTCGACATGCAAATAAGCTTGCTCAAAGGCTAAGCCCTTCTCTGTAAATAAGGTTTTGCGTATCATTACTGCAGGATGACATATACCAGATTTGAATAAAAGATATGCCTGCAATTCATCATACTGAACCGGGTTTTTGTAGAGGTTCTTTTTAGAGCTACCCGATTTAAAGGTATAAAACATTGTACTTACAATACTGTAATCAGCATTCTGCTCCAAAAATCGAACTTCCTTTTCCAACCTTGTAGGCAGAGCTATATCATCGGCATCCATACGAGCAATGTACTTACCATTGCATAGCTCGATACCTTTATTTAGAGTTTTTATTAGTTTGAGATTAACTTCATTATGATAAACTTTTAGGCGAGCATCTTTGCTTGCTAATTGTTCTAACTTCTGTTTTGTAGTATCAGTAGAACAATCATCTATTGCTATAACCTCAATATTCTGATATGTTTGGTCTAGTATGGATGAAATCGATTCTAAAACATAATTCTCCACATTGTAACATGGAATTAAGACTGAAACCAATGGTTCTGACATTGTACCCTCGATATTATAATTCATTGATTATTGTATATTTCGTTGTAAGTAGACAAATAGTTTTCTGTCATTTTATCTACAGAAAAACATCTTAAATAGGACTCTCGGGCGTTCTTACACATATCAGAATATACATCTTGATTTAAAATGACATCTATTTTTTCCGTAAAAGCCGAAACCGTATTTTCTACAGCAAATCCATTACTCCCATTCAATATCTCTGCAATACCACCAACAGCCGAAGCTACCACAGGCACGCTATAAGACAATGCTTCTAGTATTGACATCGGTAGTCCTTCGTAATTAGATGGTAATATGAATAAATCGGCATATTTTAAATATTGGTGTGCTGAATGCCCTTCTCCTAAACAAAAAACATTTGAAGGAGTATCTTCTACTGGCGATTTATTACCTATCCAAACAAAGGCATATTGGGGTCTCTCTTTTGCTATATCCAAAAATAAATCGAATTTTTTCTGAGGCGATATTCTTGATAAACAAATGACAACATGCTTATATCTTTTCTTTATAATTTTCAATTGTTCACCCAATAATGGAGATTCTTCTATACCATGATCTAGTTGAGTATAATCTGCAACGCCATTATATATTCGTTTTACATTTTTTTTGATACCCTCTTCTTTCAAACAATCAACATCATACTGGCTTACGCCAATAATTCTGGCAGCTCTATCCTTTAAGAATTTTTCCACAATCAAAAATTTATGAAAGGCTTTTCTTATAGAATCGAAACCATGAACGGTATAAACTATTTTTTTAGGGTTAAATGCAAATCGCCCAATTGCTCCCATTTTTGATGAATGCAAATGTACAATATCGGGCTTATACTTCAACCTCAAATAAAAAAGTTTGAATGTCAAAAAAATATCTTTAAATGAAATATTCTTTCGATGCTCATTTAATCTAATCAAATGTATATTAGGATCAAGATGTCCCCAAGCCTCACCATCCCCACCATACAAAATAAAGATTTCATGTGATTTGCTTAACGATTGAGATAAATTAGCTACAATTGTTTGTGCACCGCCAAATTCGGAAACTGTTATTACTTGAAATATCCTCACTTCGTATTATTTATAGTACAAATATATATAAAATATCTAGCTGGATAAAATATTGTCGTTCAATCAGAATTTATTTGCTAGTATAGCTATAACAAATCAAGATTACCTTTAGAATAACTAAATTTAGTTATTTTAATCTCATCTTATCCGTTTATTTAGTAATATCTTACTATTTTTGCGTAACCAGAATTATATATTTACAAAATATTTATCAATTATCCTTGCATGGAAAGGTTATTTACTAGAAGAGGGCTTAGTATATTTGTTACATTATTTGATTTAGTTATCATATATTTTTCTATTTTTCTTGCTTTTATTTTTTATAAAGACTACCTCGCTGTATACGAAGATAGTTTATCAGCAATAATAACCTTATCTCCATATATTGGTTTGTGCTATCTCATCATCGCACATATTTTTGAATTGGACAAGCCTAAAGAATTTACTCTTTTTGGTGTAGCATACTCTGTTATACTATCTATACTCTGTTTGTTTTTATTGACCTTATCAATAAGTTTTCTCACCCAAAAAATAGCCTATCCCAGAAGTATCATGGTGATAAGCTCATTTATAGAAATAACACTAATAAGCAGTTGGCATTTATTTATAAATAAAAAATATTTAAAATACAATGTACAAAAGACTGTATTAATTGTAGGATACTCTAAAACAGAAGAGGTTGCTAGACAGATATTAAACTCTAAAAGTATGTGGTGTAACCTCAAAAAAATATGTACTCCTAACTCTAAACACTTAAATGAATATATCCTAGAGTATGATACCATCTTTTTGACTGATGATGTGGATGAAATCGTAAAACAAAATATATCCGAATTTTGTATAAATAACAACAAAGAGTTTTTGTACGAGCCTAAATATCAAGAAATATTTCTGTTTAATGCTAATTTTGTACATATCGATGACATCCCTATGCTTAAAACTAGACCTCTGGACATTGACGATGGAAGTAATGTGCTTAAAAGAGGAATTGATTTAGCCCTTGTTATAATAGCGATAGTGATATTCTCTATCCCAGCTTCAATTGTTGCACTATGCTTAAAAATAGGTGGTGGATCAGTTCTATATAAACAAGAACGTGTTACCCGAGGCGGCAAAAAATTCTTTATTTACAAGTTTAGAACCATGATTGAGAATGCAGAAGCTGCTTCAGGTCCTGTGCTTGCACTAGAAGCTGACAAAAGAATTACAAAATTTGGACATTTTATGAGAGCAACCCGTTTGGATGAAATACCACAACTATATAATATATTGACTGGTGACATGAGCATTGTGGGGCCACGTCCTGAGCGCCCATTTTTCGTAGATCAATTTTCCGAAGAAATACCCCAATATAATCTTAGACATAGAGTAAAGGCTGGTTTAACAGGCTTAGCACAAGTACAAGGCAAATACAACACACCAGCCAAAGATAAATTGAAATACGACTTGCTATACATCAATAACTATTCTCTAGCTTTAGACATTAAACTAATTATGCAAACGCTTACAATACTCTTAAAGAAAAGTAGTACTGAGGGTATAAAAGAAGAAAGCGAATTTTCGAGAATAATTCAAGAATTGACTGAAAAAGAGTAATATGAGTGATTTTTCGAGGCTGATTGCTAAACGCCGAAGTTGCAGAAGATTTACAGAAGAACCAATCAAAGCTACAGATGTAGAGTTGATTTTAAAGGCAGGGCTTTTATCCCCATCTTCTAAAAATGTAAAGCCTTGCTATTTTATAGCTGTTGAAAACAAAGATACACTAAACAAGCTATCTGAAAGCAAAAAACAGGGAAGCACTTTCATCTCAAGATGCCCTCTAGCCATTGTTGTAGCAGCAGATCCTTTAGCAAGTAGCATTTGGATCGAAGATACTTCAATAGCCAGTATCATGATGCAATTGCAAGCCGAAGATTTAGACATTGGGAGTTGCTGGGTGCAAATAAGAGATAGACAAACAGCTACAGGCTCTTCATCCGAAGACTATGTTAAGGTGATATTAAATATCCCAATCCAACTACAAGTTGTATCAATAGTCGCTTTTGGGCATAGAGCCGAGGCACTACCTCCGCATAGCGAGACTGACTTGAATTGGGATAAAGTATACATTGAAAAGTTTTAGAATAAAAAAAAGATATGGCAAAGAACTCTACTAACAGACTACCTTATGGATTGCTTATACTATTTGTGGGCATTATATATTTGTTAAGTAAAACAGGGATATTAATGAATATTCCATATGCCGATCGTTTGATGAATGTAGGTACATTCTTCTTTATTGCAGGTCTTATATTTTTATTTACCAAAACAGAGAAGATGATGGGAATAATATTCACGGCAATAGGCGTAATTTTAAATTTCGATTTCTTTTTTGGATGGCTCAAAAACTATTCTTCGTTGGTGCTACCCGTAGGTTTAATTATTATAGGCTTGGGGATGGTGCTTACATCTAAAAAATAAGATTAAATGAAGATTGTTTTTATTGGTGCTGGCAAGCTAGCTACTCATTTAGCACAAGCATTGCATGCTAAGTCTTATAATATAGTTCAAGTATACAGTCGAACAATCCAATCAGCCCAATCATTAGCCAATCAGGTTCAAGCATTAGCTACAAATAATACAGCAGATCTTACTACAGATGCCCATTTGTATATATTCTCGATTAAAGATGCTGCTCTGAAAAATATACTTCCATCAATACCCTCTAACAACGGTCTATGGATACACACTGCAGGCAGTATCCCGCTCAATATATTTGAAGAATATAGCAATCGATATGCAGTATTGTACCCTTTTCAGACATTTAGCGAAGATCGTAAGATAAAATTTGATGACATTCCTGTTTTTATAGAGGCTTCGAATAACGAAGATCTTTTGACATTAGATCAATTGTGCAAGAAAATTTCGACCAA
This sequence comes from Bacteroidota bacterium, assembly GCA_039799165.1. Classification (GTDB taxonomy): domain Bacteria; phylum Bacteroidota; class Bacteroidia; order Bacteroidales; family Dysgonomonadaceae; genus Dysgonomonas_A. The sequence goes on along the minus strand of JBDLTH010000078.1, from coordinate 19,536 downwards.
AGTGTATCCTATCTCATCAGACGAACGCAAAACAATTCATCTAGCAGGAGTATTTGCCTGCAACTTTGTAAATCATATGTATGCAATAGCAGATAAAATAGTGAGAAATGCAGGTATCCCTTTTGATGTATTACGTCCTTTGATAGACGAAACGGCGTCTAAAACACATACACTTTTGCCCAATCAAGCCCAAACAGGTCCTGCCATTCGTTATGATCTGAATGTAATAAACGAACACATTGCCTTGTTAGAAGATCAGAGATTGAAAGATATATACACACTTATTAGCAAAGATATATACCAAACATACAATAAAGAATGAGTACTATAAATTACGACCTCACTAAAATAAAAGCATTTATATTTGACGTTGATGGCGTTCTATCTCCAGATAGTATACCCCTATCTTCTGAAGGAGAACCTATGCGTATGGTGAATATAAAAGACGGTTTTGCCTTAAACTTAGCATGTAAAAATGGATATGGAATAGCTATTATCACAGGTGGTGATACGGAAGCCGTAAGGAAACGTTTTGCCCGTTTAGGAATCGAACATATTTACATGAAATCGTCAATAAAAATAAATGATTTCAATGACTTTATATCAAAAACAGGATACAACAGTGATGAAATAGTGTATGTAGGAGATGACTTGCCCGATTATCCTGTAATGAAGGTGGTAGGCTTACCGATTGCCCCTGCTGATGGTGCTTCCGAAATAAAAGAGATAGCTAAATACATATCTCATAAAAAAGGTGGCGAGGGAGTGGCCAGAGATATTATTGAACAAGTGATGAAAGCTCAAAATAAATGGTTAAGCAATTTAGCCTTTGGTTGGTAATATTTGGACATAAACAGGAAACAAACTACCTCCTCTTTCTATTCATATCCAATCTCAGAAAAATGAATAGTAATATAGAAAATGCTAATATGGATGAGCCTCCATAGCTAAAAAATGGTAAAGGAATGCCTATTACAGGCAATAGTCCAACAACCATACCTACATTTATTGTTAAATGGAATAATAGGATAGATGCCACACTATAACCATAAACTCGTCCAAAAGTATTTTTCTGCTTTTCAGCCAAAAATAAGACTCGCAAAATGAGGGATATAAAAATAAGAAGTACCACAGTAGATCCAACAAAACCTTTTTCTTCTCCTACTGTACAAAAAATGAAATCAGTATCTTGTTCAGGTACATACTTTAGTTTGGTTTGAGTACCATTTAAAAAACCTTTGCCTAATAAGCCCCCCGACCCAATGGCTATTTTTGATTGATTTACATTATAACCAGCACCCATAAGATCCTTTTCCATACCCAGTGATACCTTGATACGAGTTTGTTGATGTGGTTGCAGTACATCTGAAAAGACATAATTAACTGAACTTACATAGCCTAACGAACAAATAGCCGAAACAGCTAAAAAGAGATACGTCTTACTCCAAAAGTTTTTAGCTAGAACTAAGAGATAGACGATTATTGCAATCAACGCAATGATAGATATTATGCCCCAATTTATATTTACTCCTAGATATTCTAATAAATAGCATAATAAAAAACACACTACCGAACTGAAAATAATACCTAAAGCAATTTTATAATCTTGTCTAAAACTTATAAGCTGAAAAGCTGTCGACAAAATAATAAATTCAATAGCAAGACACTCGCCCAATGTGAGTATACCCAAATCTACATCTGAATATTTTAGACCTAAAATAAATAATATTACAGCACATAATCCTGAATAAAGAACTACTCCAGGTAAACCTTCTCGATATAATACTAAAATAAAAACCGTGTATACCAAAGCCGATCCTGTTTCTTTTTGCATCAAAATTAATGCCATGGGTAATGCAACCATTACAATAATAAGAGACAGATTTTTGAGTGTCATCAGCTTAAAATTATACCCATTCATAAATCGAGCTAGAGCCAATGCCACTGCAAACTTAGCAAATTCAGCAGGTTGTAAACGTATCGAGTTAGTGATCACAAGCCACGATCGAGATCCTTTGATATCGGGAGCAACTATGACTGTGATAATTAGCAAAACTATAAAAAAGGCATATACGAAATATCCAAATATATCATACACACTACTATCTAACTTAAGCAATACAAAACCAACAGTAATTGAGATCCCCATCCACACAAGTTGCATACCTGCACGTCCAGATAGATCGAACATACTAGTAACATGGTCATAATCATAACTAGCACCATATATACTAAACCATCCAGCAAATATGAGGAATAGGTATAAAATTAATATATACCAATCTACGTTGCCTGTAGCATGTTCATTATTTGGCTTAATCATCAATTTTGTTGTTCAATTTTGTTTACTTATTCAAGTGTAGAAGGTTTATTAGATGGTGTTTTTTCAGTTTTACGCTGTTGCCAACTATTCAATAGATGAGGAAGTATCACCGAATTAGCAATTCGTTCCTCCAAATATTTTTCATGAGCAGGAACTGTACCCTTTAAGTATTTTTCAACCATCAAACGAGCAATAGGAACTGCAAAGGTTGCTCCAAACCCTCCATTTTCGACCAATACAACAATTGCGAGTTTAGGCTTTTCAACAGGAGCAAATCCCATAAACCAAGAATGATCTCGACCATGCGAGTTTTCGGCAGTCCCAGTTTTCCCCCCCACTGCAATTTCTGGCAAAAGATTGATCCCTCTACATGTACCACCTGTTACCGCATTAGCCATGCCTTGCACAATGGCATCGTAATGAGCTGCATTTATAGTTGGATTACGTTTTGCTGTAAATGTTTTATCTAAAATAGTGTCTTGAATTTGTCTAACCATATGCGGTGTATGAAAAAACCCTCTATTTGCTATTGTAGCACCTAAATTGGCTATTTGGAGAGGAGTTGTTAAAATTTCACCCTGTCCTATAGCTATCGATATTACATTTTGAGGATACCATTTATCAGTACCAAAAGCTTTGCTATAATATTTACTATTAGGTATAAGCCCACGCTTTTCGGAAGGTAAGTCAATCCCAAGCTTATAGCCAAAGCCCATTGATACCAAATGATCTTTCCAAATATCAAAAGATTCACTTATCGATGTATATTTTTTGCGATTACTTAGCATTGCATTTAAACCATAACAGAAGTAAGAATTGCATGAAGTGGCTATAGCTGGAACTAGTGGTAATGGTGATCCATGACCATGACATTTAGGTCTTCCTCCACCAGGAGGATAGCCCCCTGCACACGAGTAATTGGTTTCGGTAGAGATTATTCCCTCCTCTAAAAAGATCAGACCTTGTGTTGTTTTAAAAGTCGACCCTGGAGGATACATTCCTTGTAATGCTCTATTAAATAGAGGTTTTGAAGGATCTTGTTCTAATGTCTTATAATTAATACCGAACCCTCGTCCAAGCAACATTGATGGGTCGTAGGTAGGCGAAGTAACCATACATAATACCTCTCCCGTTTCGGGTTCAATCATAACAATACTCCCTATCTTATTCTTCATTAAATACTCGCCATAAGCTTGCAATTCAATATCAATGGATAGTTGTATATTTTTTCCTGATTTAGGAGCTTGGTCATGTCTTCCTTCTTCATATTTACCTTTTATCCGACCATGTGCATCTCGGAGTAGTATTTCAACGCCTTTTTGACCTCTTAATATCGATTCATAAGAGCTTTCAAGACCTGATTTCCCAGCATAATCACCTCTCACATAGTATGGATCATCATCCATTTTAACTTTATCAACTTCGGCTACATAACCTAATATTTGTGCTCCATTGACATAATTATATTGCCTTAAAGCCCTATTTTGAATATAGAATCCTGGAAATTTGTATGATTTTTCTTGAAACAATCCATATTCTCTCACTGTCAACTGTGTCATGAAGGTTTGGAGTGTATAAGGAGAATAACCGGGATTAAGTCTTTTATCTTTTACATCCTTTATTCTTTTAATAAACTGATCTTTGTTAAGGCTAAGAATATTACAAAAATCAATCGTATCAAAAGGCTGTACCTCTCTCGGGATGTATACAATATCATAAGTTGGTTGATTATATACTAGCAAACGATCGTTACGATCCGAAATAGTTCCTCGAGCAGGATACAATGTTTTTTTAAAAAAAGCATTCCCATCGGCAGATTCTTTATACTCATCTTTCAATATTTGCAAATTGAATAATTGAATAACAAGAATAACAACGATAGTTATAGCAATAATTGAAATAGTGTAATACCTCTTTTCCGAATTTATATTTTTTTCGCTATTCTTCATTCATAAATTTTCTTTTTGGCAGTAATGCCCTCAATAGCAAAAATCAACACAGAAGTTAAAGCTGCTGATGAAATAATACGCAATGCGATGATGTCTAAATCAAAATAAGAAAATGAACTTACTGATATTAGTATCGCATGATGAAGGAGTACAACAACAATAGCATACTTCATAAAAGCTCCTCCTAGTGCCGCTATGTTAGGTATAAAATGTTCAAACTCCTCTCTTGCAAAGAAAAGCCCTTGCACTGGTCTGCGAACAAATCCAACAAACACAGAGGCTACCGCATTTTGCCCAGGAGTATTACTAAAAATATCGATAGTAAATCCCAACAAAAAAGCCAGTACCATCAAAAAATTTCGGTTAGTACCGATTGGCATTTTGATGATAAAATAGATATAGAAAAAAGGAGTTGCATATCCCCAAAATGAGATGTGATTAAGTATCAAAACCTGTAATAAAACAAGAATTATAAAAAGACCGAGTTGCTTCAACCAATTACCTGCCATTTGAAATCCCCTTTACTAAATCATTAATTTCTTGATAGTTGCTATTCTTTATAACAAGAACGTCTTTCAATGAAGCAAAATCTGTAGATAACTTGACCTTTAATGTTAAGAAATTATCATCACTTTGCCCTTTTGAATCTTCGATAAATCCGACCATTATATTTTCGGGGAAAATTCGAGAATGACCTGTAGTTACAATAGTATCGCCAACCTCGAATTTTTCGAAGCGGGGAAATCCTTCCAGATTCGCATACCTATAATCTTCGCCTGTCCAAACTAACGAGCCTGGGGCATTTGACCCCTTAACTTTGCAACTTAGAATTGTTTTGGGATTGATAACAGGTTGTATTACTGAAAAATTGGAGGATACATCTCTTACTATACCTATTATACCCTGTTGCGAAACAACACCCATTTCTTTCGAAATACCATGCTTAGCTCCTTTGTTTATAGTAATATAGTTTTCGGTTTGCGATATGCTATTATTTATAACTCGAGCTATAATAAATTCGAATTGATTAGACGTTGATAATGAATCTTTAAGTATTGCTTGAGTAGTAAAAGTATCGCTTCTACTTGTGTGAATATAATCTTCAAGTTGAAATAAACGTTGCTGTAATTGCGCATTCTTCAATAGCAAATCCTCATTCGCTTCTCTTAAACCAAAATAAGAAACTACACTACCCGATACAGCATACACCCTTCCAACTATCTCATTCGATGAATTTAGATATACACTCCTTTGGTATGAATTGTACTGAACAACAAAGTAGAAGCAAATTATTTCGAGGAATATAAAAACAAACCACGAACTATTCTTAATAAGAAAAACAACTAAATTACGCATGTATAGCTAGTGGACGTACTTTGAACGTATGAATAATATGAACTGTTTTAAACACAATACCTTTTTATGAAATCAGAAAATCTTATCTCATCAAGAAATTAAACTTATCAATGTTATTCAAAGCTATACCTGTACCTTTTGCTACTGCATGCAATGGATCTTCAGCTACATGAAAAGGAATACCTATCTTATCTGAGAAACGCTTGCTTAAACCTCTCAATAAAGCACCACCACCAGTTAAGTAAATTCCATTTTTCACAATATCAGCATATAGCTCGGGAGGAGTTTGCTCTAAAGCACTCAAAATAGCGGAATCCATCTTCGAGATGGATTTATCTAAACAATGTGCCATTTCTTGGTACGAAATAGGTATATCCATTGGCAAAGATGTCATTCTATTTGGACCATGTACTACAAAGTCTTCAGGCTCATTCGTCTCAGGTAATTCGGTTAGTGCCGAACCTACAGCTATTTTAATTTCTTCTGCTGTACGTTCTCCTACTTTGATATTGTGCTGACGGCTCATATATTCTTGAATGTCTTCGGTAAGGTCATCGCCTGCTATCTTTATCGACTTGTTGGAAACAATTCCACCTAACGATATGACTGCTATTTCTGTTGTACCACCACCTATATCAACAATCATATTGCCCTCGGGTGCTTCAACATCTAAACCTATACCTAAAGCTGCCGCCATAGGCTCATATATCATATATACATCACGACCTCCAGCATGTTCTGCTGAGTCACGTATTGCACGAATTTCAACCTCTGTGCTTCCTGATGGAATACATACAACGATACGTAATGATGGAGAAAACAGCCTGTTCTTGTTGTTTATCATCTTAATCATTCCTCTAATCATGTGTTCTGCTGCAGTAAAGTCAGCAATCACACCATCACGCAATGGACGTATCGTTCTTATATTTTCATGGGTTTTACCATGCATTTGACGGGCTTTATCTCCAACAGCAATAACCTTATCCGTTTTTCGCTCCAAAGCTACAACCGAAGGCTCATCAACAACTATCTTCCCGTCTTTTATAATGATGGTATTGGCAGTACCAAGATCCATCGCAATTTCCTGTGTAAAAGAGAATAATCCCATATTATTAGCTTATATACTTGTTTTATTAATGTTTAAAATGGCGTGTACCTGTCATCACCATTGATATATCATTGTTGTTACAATATGATATAGACAAATCATCTTTTACCGATCCTCCTGGCTGTATAACAGCTTTTATTCCTTCATTTCCAGCTATTTCAACGCAGTCTGGAAATGGAAAAAAAGCATCTGAAGCCATTACTGCTCCTTTGAGATCAAAATGAAAGTGTTTTGCTTTTTGCATCGCTTGCATCAAGGCATCTACTCGTGAGGTTTGTCCTGTACCCGAGGCATAGAGTTGCTTGTCTTTGACCAGAATGATAGCATTCGACTTAGTATGTTTAACCAGCTTATTAGCAAACAGCAGATCATCTGATTCTGTACCTTGCAATTGTCTATTTGTAACTAATTTAAGATCGTCTACAGTTTCTACATTCAAATCTTTGTCTTGAACAAGAACACCGTTTAATAACGATCGAAATTGTTTTTTTTCTGTAAGCTGTTGTTTTTGAACTAAAATAATTCGATTCTTCTTTTGAGTAAGAATATCTAATGCTTCCTTATCATAGTCAGGAGCAATAATAATCTCGAAAAAAATCGTGTTTATTTCTTCTGCAGCTTCTTTATCTATTTTTCTATTTGTAATAATTATGCCACCAAATGCCGAAACTGGGTCTGCTGCTAAAGCATCTTTCCAAGCTTCAACTACTGTATTGCGAGATGCTATCCCGCAAGCATTATTGTGCTTAAGAATAGCCAAAGTAGTTTCGTCAAACTCACTTATTAAAGATACTGAAGCATCAATGTCTAACAAGTTGTTATACGATATTTCGCGTCCATGTAATTGGTCAAAAACAGCATTCAAATCTCCAAAGTAAGCACCGTGTTGATGTGGATTTTCGCCATACCGAAGATTGGTTTTTCCGTTTTCTACACTTCTGAACGAAGAATATTCTCCCCCATCCATATAGTTGAATATAGCTGTATCGTAGGCCGACGAAACACCAAAAGCTTCCTTAGCAAAGTATTTTCGATCATCTTTGTCAGACATACCTTCTTTGGTTTCCAACAATTCAAGCAGATTTGGATATTGTGCTTTAGAAGGAACGATTATTACATCCTCGTAGTTTTTCGCAGCAGCTCTGATAAGAGAAATACCACCTATGTCTATTTTTTCAATTATATCTTCTTCTGACGCTCCCAGATTTACTGTTTCCTGAAAGGGATATAGATCTACAATAACTAGATCTATCTCGGGAATGTCGTATGCTTTTATCTGTTTCTTGTCATCAACTGATTGCCTGCGATTCAAGATACCTCCAAACACCTTAGGGTGTAAAGTTTTCACTCTTCCTCCTAATATCGAAGGATAACCTGTTAAATCTTCAACAGCCTGACATGGAAACCCTTGTGATTGTATAAATTCTTGAGTGCCACCTGTTGACAGAAATTTGACACCTAATGTATTTAATTTTTTCAGGATTGCATCCAACCCATCTTTATGATAGACTGATATTAAAGCTGTTTTTATTTTTTTTGTAGATGACATAAATCGAAGTGTTACTTTAAGATTACAAAGTTATAAAATCTATCTTAGATAGTGCCCTTTATAAATCGAAAAGATTATCAAAATCACGTTTCTATCTATGAGAAAGAAAAAGCTCTTATAGTCTTTAAATAACTACAAGAGCTTGATTGTTAAAAAACAAGCACTTACCTTGTATTTAAATATCTTTTACCTCCCAACCTAATGCACTTGCACCAAGTACGGCGGCATCACTTTCTTTCAATTCAGACATCAATAATTTAACTTTATTTTTATAAATAGGCAATAAATTTTCTTCCATATGTTTTTTCACTGGATCAAAAATTAAACTTCCTGATTTAGTCAACCCCCCAAATAAAATAATTGCTTCGGGACTTGAGAATGAAATAAAATCGGCAAAAGCTTCACCTAATAGCTGTCCTGTATATAAGAATATTTCTTTCGCTAAAGCATCTCCTTGCTGAGCAGCCTCGGCTACATCTCTTGATGTTATTTCTTCCAAATTCATATTACGTAATATGCTTGGATCTTTACGAGTAGATAAAAATTCACGAGCAGTACGTGCAACACCTGTTGCCGAAGTGTAGGTCTCTAAACAGCCTTTTCTACCACAACCACAAAGACGACCATTGGTTCTTCTGATCGTTGTATGCCCAAGCTCTCCAGCAAAACCATCGTGTCCGTATACCAATTGTCCATTGACAACGATACCACTACCTACGCCTGTACCTAAAGTTATTACAATAAAGTCTTTCATACCACGGGCTGCACCATATGTCATCTCGCCAATAGCTGCTGCATTTGCATCATTTGTCAACGCTACTGGTACCTTGATACGATCACGTAACATTTGTGCCAACGGAATCATACCTTTCCAAGGTAAATTTGGGGCAAATTCGATACATCCTGTAAAGTAGTTTCCGTTCGGAGCTCCTACACCAACACCTTTGATGTTTGCAGTGCCTCCTACCTGATTTATAACTTCCAATACAGCATCGCCTAAGCTATTTACATATTCGTTTATTTCTTTGTGAACACTGGTCTTAATAGAACCTTGTGCTATTATGTGTCCTCTTTTGTCCACAACTCCAAAAACAGAATTGGTGCCACCAATATCAATACCAATCGCATATGGTTTTTCCATGATAAAACTTTATATGTTTAATTTAACAATGATTATTTTAATTTTATGCTATACAAATATAAATGATTATTCGATAAAAATAAGATAGAATGATCGCTAATTATCAAAATAGAGATCCAAAACACTTTTAGCCGCTGCAAAAGATGTAATCTCGGCATTTAATAGCTGGTTTTCACTAATTGATAATTGTTTTTGCACATCAAGGTTATTGTAAAATTTCGACTTCAACTGTTCATTGATTGTTTCGTACATCCAATATTTAGATTGCTCATTGCGTCGAAATTCAAAAAAATTGTTTTTTTTAGTAAAATCAATATATTCATCTACCATATCCCATATTTCTTTTATTCCATATTCATAATATCCTGAATATAATAAGACTTTGGGCGACCAACCTGAGTTTGCTAAAGGAAATAAATGTAACGCATTTCGATAATGAGCCTGAGCTAATTTAGCTTTATCTAAATTATCGCCATCGGCTTTATTGATAATAATACCATCTGCCATTTCCATAATGCCTCTTTTTATCCCCTGCAATTCATCACCCGTACCTGCTAATTGTATCAAAAGAAAAAAATCGACCATCGAATGCACTGCTGTTTCGGATTGCCCAACCCCTACTGTTTCGATAATAATACGATTAAAACCTGCGGCTTCGCAGAGTATTACAGACTCTCTTGTTTTACGTGCCACACCTCCTAACGATCCTGCTGATGGAGAAGGGCGTATAAACGCATTAGGTGCAACACTTAATTTTTCCATACGTGTTTTATCTCCAAGAATGCTTCCCTTGGTAACCTCACTCGAAGGGTCAATAGCTAATACTGCCACTTTTGTCTCTGAATCTTTTAATAAGTGTATACCAAAAGCATCAATTGATGTACTTTTTCCTGCTCCAGGTACACCTGTAAGACCTATGCGAATAGAGTTTCCAGAATAAGGTAAGCAACGTTCTATGATTTGCTCTGCCATTTCTTGATGTTCTGGCCTTGCACTTTCGACTAATGTTACGGCTTGACTTAATATTGAGATATTACCACTCAGTATGCCATCAACATATTCATCGATAGTATATGATTTTCTTTTGAATTTTTTAAAATCTTTCAGATAAGGATTTAGCGTTGGTTTGTCAGAAATCCCCTCATTGACATGTAATGATCCAAATTCGCAACGATTCTCAAAATGTTCCATCATGATTGGTATATTAGATGAGTAAAGATAAGACAAATAAAAAAAAGACTGAACATGGGGTTTATCAAAACGTCCATATTCAGTCTTTTTATTATTATTTTAAGTTTGCTTACTTACGTGGCAATACCTCTCCTTTGATAGTTAGGGTATATACAACATCATTTTCGTTGGTGAAAACTGTGATCTTTTTGTCAAAAGTTCCTACCCTATTTGTTGTAGAATAAGATACTTTAACTACACCCGTTTTGCCTGGTAGTACAGGTTCTTTGGTATAAGAAGGTGTTGTACATCCACAACTGGTACGTATATCTTGAATCAATATCGGAGAGGTACCTTTATTTGTAAATACAAATTCACAAGAAGCACTACCTACCTCTTCTGCTATTTTCCCGAAATCGTGTACCGTTTTTGTAAATTTGGTATTACCACTTTGGTCTTTATTTTGTTGAGCCATTGCCAACCCAATACTTAGAACCATTGTCAATAAAATAAAACTTATTTTTTTCATAACCTTAAGAATTTAAAAATTCAAGCAAATCTACTAATAATATTTAGTACATATATATATTTTAACAATCATTTCAGAAATTCACCTTATAAACTTTTTTATATATCTGATTTACAGCATATTCGTAATGAGTAGTTAAATCTAAATCTCCATATGTAATCAAGTGCATAGGAATAGGGTTAAAACACTCTTCGTAGGCAGGTTGTTCATAAGGGATATCCCAAATACGAAAATTCATTTTCGTATAAAACTGTAGCCTTTTCAACGCAATATCTGAAACTGAAGGTAGCTCTATTTCGGCTACAATAGGCAAGGATATTTGTTTAATAAAATGGGCTAATACCTGACTACCGTAGCCAGTTCCTCGACAATTAGGGTCTATTGCAAAATGTTCAAGAAAAACAAACGAGTCAAATATCCAATACGAAATAAAGCCTATAGGTGCAGTAGAGTGTGTAGTGAAAAGAATAATCTTAAACTTTGCATTGTTTTGAAGTAAAAGATTCATCTCGGCTACAGGGCGACGTTCATTTTGAGGAAAACTCTCGATATATAGCTTTTCGACAAAAGCTAAATCCGATTTATCTGTAAAGAGAACTTCTTTTATGCCCATTATAATCTTTTTCTACATAAATTCAATTAGACAAAACAACCTCATTGATGGTATCGCCATCGCATTTAATAATGCGTCCATGAAACTTTTGCACAATAGCATAATTATGTGTAGACATAATTACGGTTGTACCATTTTGCGAAATTTCATGAAGCAACTTCACTATTTGTGTGCCTGTTTCGGGATCAAGATTACCCGTAGGTTCATCAGCCAGTATCATACAAGGCGAGTTTAGTAAGGCTCTGGCTATAACAATACGTTGTTGCTCACCACCAGACAATTCGTGGGGCATTTTATACCCCCTATTTTGCATGCCCACTTGTGATAAGACCTCGTGTATACGCTGCTTTATGACATCACTATTATCCCATCCTGTGGCTTGGAGTACAAATTCAAGATTTTTCTGAACAGACCGATCGATTAGTAACTGGAAATCTTGGAATACAATTCCTATTTTTCTTCTTAGATAAGGTATTTGCTTTCGTTTGATCTTGTTCAAAAAATATTCAAAGATATACCCTTCCCCCCCGTTAATAGGTACTTCGGCATAAATGCTTTTAAGAAATGTACTTTTGCCCGAACCTACTTTGCCTATCAGATACACAAACTCTCCTGCTACAATCTGCACATTAACATTTTGTAGTATTGTATTGCCGTCTCTACTAAGTCCAACTCCTTTATAATCCAGAATAATACTATTAGCCATATTTAAGAGCGTTACTTTTTATGTCTTTTTTGAAGCTCTCGTGCCAAGTCTTCGAGGCTCAACCCTTTTGAAGTAAGTAAAACAATCAGATGATAGAGCATATCTGCCGATTCGTAAACTAACCTATCGTTAGTGCCATTACAGGCTTCAATAACTGACTCTAGTGCTTCTTCGCCTACTTTTTGAGCCATTCTGTTTATACCCGATTGGAAAAGGGATGTTGTATAAGAACCCTCGGGCATGTCTTTATATCGCTTTTCGATAAAATTTTGCAAATATTTAAAGAATAAAATATCTTCTTTGTTTTGTTCTTTAAAACATGTGTCATCTCCTGTATGACAAACAGGTCCTACAGGTACAACTTTTATCAAAAGCGTATCTTGATCGCAATCTTCTTGAATATTTATCACATTCAAAAAATTACCACTTTCTTCACCTTTTATCCACAAACGTTGTTTGGTACGACTATAGAAAGTAACTTTACCTAAAGCCTGTGTTTTATCTAATGCTTCTTGATTCATATACCCAAGCATAAGTACTTTATTGGTCTCATTATCTTGTATAATAGCAGGAATCAATCCACCTGTTTTTTCGAAATCAAGGTTCATATTGTCTTACGTTTATACCCTCACATTGAAGGTAGTTTTTTAAATCTTTAATTGCTATTTCGCCAAAATGAAAAACACTAGCTGCTAATGCGGCATCTACTTTGCCTTCTTTGAAGGCATCTTTAAAATGTGCCATTGTTCCAGCACCACCAGAGGCTATAATGGGGATAGTAAGGCATTCGGATAGCTGAGCCAGTATATCGTTGGCATATCCGTGCTTCACACCATCATGATCCATACTTGTAAACAATATTTCGCCAGCTCCACGATCTTCAACCTCCTTTGCCCACGATACTAATTCTTTATCTGTCAAATTTCGCCCTCCACTCGTATAACACATCCATTGCTTCCCGTCAAAACGAGCATCAATAGCACATACGCATACTTGCGAACCAAAATTTTGGGATATATCATTTATCAATTGAGGGTTGCGAATAGCTGTTGAATTTATTGATATTTTGTCGGCTCCCGCATTTAGTAAACGATCTACATCTTGCAGTTCGTTTATACCACCTCCAACCGTAAAGGGTATATTGATATTGAGAGCAATACGCTTGACCAAATCGGTAAACGTTTTACGCCCTTCGTGGGTTGCTGTAATATCGAGAAAAACGAGTTCGTCCGCACCTTCTTGACTGTACTTGATACCCAACTCTACTGGATCTCCTGCGTTTCTGAGGTTAACAAAGTTGATACCTTTAACCGTTGTACCGTCTTTGATATCTAAACATGGAATGATTCGTTTGGCTAACATATCTATTGCTAATTAGTGTTTACTTTGAATTTCGGCAAGTTCTTTTAATGTAACTTTATTCTCATAAATAGCTTTACCCATAACAACCGCAGGTACACCCGCTTCTTCCAAGTCTAAAATATCTTGTTTGCAGCTAACACCTCCACTAGCTATGAGGTATATACTGGGCATGTATGTCAATATTATTTTATATAGATCGATTGCAGGTCCACCCAACATGCCATCTTTTGATATATCGGTACAAATTACCTTTTCTACTCCATACTGGGCATAATTACCTATAAATGGGATGACATACAAGCTAGTCGATTCTTCCCATCCCGAAATGGCTATTTGCCTGTCTTTACAATCGGCACCTAAAATTATTTTATCTCCACCATATTTGTTCACCCATCCAGCAAATAATCGACGATCTTTGGCTGCAATACTTCCACTAGATACCATAGAAGCACCTGCCGAAAATGCTACATCTATGTCCTGCTCTGTCTGGATACCTCCACCAAAGTCTATAACAAGAGATGTATGGGTTGCAATATCCTCAAGAACGCGATGATTTACGATACGCTTAGCTTTAGCTCCATCCAGATCAACCAAGTGCAGACGCTTTATTCCTGCATCTTCAAACATCTTGGCTACTTCGAGTGGATTCTCATTATACACCTTTTTTTCGTTATAATTACCTTGCGATAAGCGAACGCATTTACCATCAATTACGTCTATTGCAGGAATAATTTCAATCATATATTTAGGAAATTTATTAATATTTGTTCTCCGATGCTACCACTCTTTTCGGGATGAAACTGAGTAGCATAAAAATTATCTTTATGCAATGCTGCACTAAATGGCTGCACATAATCTGTTATGGCAACCGTATCTTTGTTTAAAGGTACATAAAAACTATGTACAAAGTAAACATATTGATTTTCGAGAGTACTGTCAAACAAGGGATCTTTTACCTGAGTTATGGTATTCCAGCCCATATGAGGTATTTTATCTTCGTGTTTGTTTGGTACAAAACGCTTAACGTCAACATCAAAAATGCCAAGTCCGTCTACACTACCCTCTTCGGATTGTTTGCACATCAACTGCATACCTAAACAAATCCCTAAGACAGGCTGTTTCAGATCTTTAATGAGCGATCCAAGTCCCGATTCTTCAAGGTATCTCATTGTCGTACTAGCTTCTCCAACACCAGGAAAAATCACTTTGTCGGCTTGTTTAATAAGGTCTTTATCATCGGTTACAATAGCATTCACATTCAACCTCTTTAAGGCTGAATCTACCGAAAAGATATTACCTGCATTATATTTTATTATTACTATACCCATATTATTTCGTCCATTTCATCAATTCGAAGCTATTTTCAACCCAACTATTCCTAGTATAATCATTAGAATAAATATTATCTTGAGAACACTCCTTGTTTCTTTAAAGTATAGCATACCTATAATTACACTACCTACTGCGCCTATACCTGACCATACAGCATAACCTGTTCCGATTGGAATTTCTTTGAGTGCATAGGATAATGAATAAAAACTAGCAATCATAAACAACACGGTACAGACGGAATATTTAAGCTTTACAAATCCGTCAGACAATTTCATCATCATCACAAAACCTACTTCGCAAAACCCACCAAGCAATAAGAACAACCAAGATATAATCATGCTTTTTCTTCTTTTACTAACTTAAGTCCCACAATACCCAATATAAGTATCGTTAATGAAACTGTTTTAAGGATACTTGTTCCTTCATCCAAAAAAACAACTCCAATAATGGCTGTACCTGCTGCGCCAATGCCTGTAAATATGGCATATGCCGTGCCAATAGGTATAGTACGCATAGACTTTGCAAACATATAGAAGCTAAATACCATAAAAAATAGGGTAAAAACACTCCACCGTAAATTGGTAAATCCATTGGCCAATTTTAAGCCATATGCCCACCCTATTTCAGATATGCCTGCCATAATTAGATACCACCACGCCATTGTTTTTACCCTATTAGTTTTCAAGTAAAGTATCTATAAATTTGACCATATGCTCAAACTCTTCAGGATCGTATAAACGTGTTAGCAGAGCTATTTTGCCCTCCTTGTCTATAATAATGTTTCGAGTAATGCCTGCATTTTTTTCGGCATATAACTCAAATATTTTAGCACCAGGATCTAATCCGATAGGATAGGTAACCCCTATTTTTTTTACAAATGCAATTACTGTTTCGGCTGGCTCATCTCTATCAATACCATATAGAGCAAACTCTAGGTTATTTTTGTGTTTAAGCCAAATGTCAGATTCTATAAAAGGCATTTTTTTACGACAAACGCCACACCAGCTAGCTGTAAACTGAAGCATCACAACCTTACCTTTCAATTCGGACAATTGTATCTTGCCGCCATCAGGCATCAACATTTCAAAATCAGGAGCCACATCTCCTACTTTGACCAAAAACTTTGGATCTGCTTCTTGTTGACAAAAGGCAGTACTGGTTATCAATGACAATAAAACGATTAAAAATAACTGTTTCATTTATATCTATTTTTTAATGTAATAATCTCTTACTTTAAATGAAAATGGCAAAGCCACGAATGAACCTAGGCAGTCCGCAAAAAAGTCATCCCAATCGCCAGCCCTCTCTGCAAAAAAATAATGTTGTATAATTTCAATAAATCCACCATACAAAGCGGGTATAAAAAAAGCAAATAGCCATATTCTAGAAATCTTTACATCGCCTTTAGCTACATACATGTAATTTAAAGCTGTGCCTGTTGAAAGACCAAAAAACATAAAGAAATGCACAAGCTTGTCTAAGCCTATGACCGAATCAAATGTTATATCTGGAATATCACTCGTTGGAATAAAACAGCATAAGTACAGTATAATCAAAGAAATGAATATAGGAATACTTACCAGTCGTAAAAAATATGTACTCACCTTAATCCTCAATATGTTCTATGTTACCTAGTTTTTGTATCTGAGACAAATCGAACGGAGTTTCTTGATACAAATAATAGTTTATCCAATTATTGAACAATAAGTTCCCATGACCAGTCCAACGTGAAATAGGCTTTTGCGTTGCATCATCCTGTTTGTAGTAATGCTTAGGCATATTTATGGGTAAGCCCTTGCTTAGGTCTCTTCTATACTCATTATGAAGTGTGTATAAAGAATATTCGGAATGCCCTGTTACGTAAAATTCTCTTCCTCCTCTACCCATCACAATGTAAATACCCGACTCTTCAGACTCCGACACAATTTTCAGTTCGTCATGTCTCACAATGTCATCGTGCCTTATTTCCGTATGACGACTCTGAGGCACATAAAACTCGTCATCAAAACCTCTAAATAGAGGAATTATTTCATTTATAGTGTGTTTGAAAACTCCAAATATTTTTTCGTCCATTATATATTTAGATATTCCATACGATCGATATAGAGCAGCTTGAGCCGCCCAACAAATATAAAATGTTGATGTTACATGCTGTCTTGCCCAATCAAATAGAATTGAAACCTCGTCCCAATAGTTCACTTGTTCAAAATCTAACATTTCGACAGGTGCTCCCGTAACAATTAGTCCATCATAATTATTGTGTTTTATCTCTGAAAATTCTTTATAAAACGCCTCCATATGTTCGACTGGAGTATTTTTTGATTGATGAGACGATAGTTTCAAAAATTCGATTTCGAGTTGTAGGGGTGTATTCGATAATAGCCGTACCAAGTCTGTTTCGGCAGCTATTTTTACAGGCATCAAATTTAGTATAAGTATTTTGAGTGGTCTAATATCTTGTTCTTTAGCTCTTAGTTGAGACATGATAAAGATATTTTCTTTCTTCAAAATTTCAATTGCCGGCAAATTATCAGGTATGGTTACTGGCATATTATTATGCTATAAAATTAATGTTTCAGTGGTAAAGATACAATATAAAACCAAAATATCTAAATCTGCTTTAACTGATTGTTTATAAGTTAATTTGTCTTTAAATCACATCATATTATAAAAGGGAAATAGGCTTAAAAAGCTGTTTAAAGTAGTCTTTCCGTTGCCAGTTTGCACCCTTTTGAGGTGATGAAATACGATGTCAAAGGTAGCGAAACAACTTGATTGAGCAGCTAAAAGAGCAAAATAAATGCTTAGCAGGCAATCAATTTTTAGTTGGAGTTTTATACGCTGTTCGTACCTATTTCTCCTAAGTAACTGTTAGGAAATTATCATAAAGCGTTATGACTCAATAAAAAATTCTGGGTATCAGTTGTTTAAATTGACACTTGTTTGTAAGATTAGGATTACCAAGTATTTAACTATACAACAAATAAGATTTACTCAACCGATTTCGGGGATCATGCCGTATTCTTGTGGACTAAGCATACATATTGGTAAGTCTAAATAAAAAGTATGGAATATTCTTGACGCCTCTCAGTGTAGCCCTGAAGGCTTTAATCTTGGAATATACCTTTATGTTCAGATAAATAGAAGGATTATCTTGTTTATTGGAATTTGCTTGGGTAAATAACGATGTTCTTTCTTTCAACAACATGCAGCCAACGTACTGCCGCTTCGTTTTGGGGCGGATTGCGGCGCACGTCGCTGTCCGCCGAGACGAACGGTGATGCGGGCGGCTAAAGGTGAAGTCTCCACGTCACCCGCCCTGAAGCCAGAGGGGCAGTACGTTGGCTACTGGCTCTCTATTTTGTCGCCCTCTGATTTGCATAAGTTTCAATTCTGTTATTTCGTGATTTGATGAAGTTTATTACTCCTTTTTTATACGTCAAATATTCGTCAATGTTCGAGAATGTAGGTTTTGTTTTGAAATTGTCAAACGGTAAATAAAACTTAATTTTTTGGTTTTCATCAACAAGGTCGTCAAGTAAAAAAAACTTAACATAACCTATAAAGCTGTCAAACAGGTCGAAAAAGTTTCTATATCTCACTAATGTGTCGTAAAGTGGACTTTCTTGTTCTAAGTAAAATAGTCGAATACACTCCAATGTCAAGTCAAATCTGTCGTCAATTAAACTATCTACCCCACGAGCTTGATTTATTGTATGTTTTCCGTCCACTTTGTTGTTTGGGAACAATGTATATGCACCAATAGTTGACCCAGTGTCAAAAAGTTCGTTTACTTCTTCTTGTATTTGTTGTGTAAGCCACATTTTTCGTTTATGGTTTCTATATGAATGTGTTATGGCATCACTTCCTAAGAAATATTCTCCAAGTTTTGAATTATGGTATAAATAAACTCCATTCTTGTTGTTAGTCAACTCCATTCTTTCGCCATTTGGCAAAGGTTTACTCCATAGTATTTTATGGTATAAACGAAGTGTCGGACTTGTGCTGTCTGGGTCTCCGCCTTGTGCGTCAGAGTAAACATTAAATGTTGTGTCAATTGTCATTTGTTTTGTCCAATTATTAATGATTGATTCTCGTTTCTCGATAATTTTTTATCGGTCTTAGCTTGCGCCAACTATATTATGGGTTGCACTAAATTACCGTTTTGTTACAACCATCGTTCCGATTCGGGCTGATGGTTGTAACAAAGTGTAACTTTTAGATAGTGTAATTACCATTCTCCACGATGTTAAACACTCAGGCTCCCGATAGTTCAACGGCTTACAGTTGCCAAAGATACAACATTTTGATAATGATTCGATAATAGCTTTTCTTTTGCAAGATGAAGGCTATCATTCCAAGTCTGCATTGGAGTTTTACCATAACAATGTTTGCCCG